>JAFIEC010000255.1 GCA_020832725.1 Paracoccaceae bacterium
CCGCCGCGCACTACCGGCGCGGTCGGAGGTTCCATGTCGCAGACCAGCCCGCCACCCGTCCTTGCGCTGCTGCCCTATGGGCTCAAGCCGGATGCAGGCTTTGCGCATCTGCCGCTGGGGCGTCTGTCATGGCCCCTCGGCCGCCCCGCCGGGGTGGAGGGGGGCGCGCTGGGTGATCTGGGTCCCGACGACCACCTGCTTGCGTTCCTCGATCCATGGGCGCTGCGTCGTCGGCCCGAGGGCCTGCATGCGCGCCTCTCGCTGATGCTGACCGAGCCGCGGTCCTTTCGCCGGCATCTCATGCGGGTGCTGGAATGGCAGGCGGGGCGCTTTCACCGGCTGCTCACTTTTGACGCCCGGATGCTGCGTCTGCCAAACGCGCGTTTCTGCACCTTCGGGGCCACCTGGGTGCGCGATCCGCATGGGGTGGACACGACCAAGACGCGCGCCCTCTCGCTGATCGCGTCGCAAAAGCGGCTGTTGCGGGGGCACCGGGCGCGCCACGCCATGGCCCGCTGGCTGGTGGCCGAAGGGCTGGATGCCGACCTGCTGGGCCGCGCCTATCGCCCGATCGACACCAAGGAGGAGGGGCTGGCCCCCTATCGCTTCTCTCTGGTGATCGAGAACAGCCGGGAGCCGGGCTATTTCACCGAAAAGCTGATCGATGCCCTGATCTGCCGCACCCTGCCCATCTACTGGGGCGCGCCCGACGTGGGCGACTGGTTCCTGCCCGAGGGGATGATCCTGTGCGACAGCGTGGCCGACATGAAGGCCGCCTGCCGTGCGCTCGGCCCCGCAGATTACGCCGCCCGCGCCGAGGCCATCGAGGAAAACCGCCGCCGCGCCATGGCGCATCTCGGCTTCGAGGAAAAGGCGGCGCGGTTGGTTGTGGGTGAGTGACTAGCGGGGGTGAAGATGAACAACAAGTGTGGGGAGCACATTGCTTGCGCCCTGAAGTAGGCCTAAAAACAGCTTGCAGGTGGCGCGCAAAACGGAGCAGTCAATGGCTATCCATCCTTTCGGCGACTGGATTAAGAAATTGCGTCAACCATGGCGCGCCCCTGCAATCGATGGCTTTCGCCTGTGGCGTGCCGACCGTGGCGAAAAGCTCCGAATGGACTTCAGTTCGCTCGCTCCCGGCGCTTTGGTGCTTGATATTGGGGGCTTTGCCGGTGATTGGGCGCAGCAGGTGCTTGAGGCGGCGCCATCAGTCATGCTTCATGTGGTTGAACCTCATCCTCGATTTGCCGCAAAACTGCGCAGGCGCTTCAGAGAATTTCCTAATGTGAAGATTCACGAGTTCGCCCTCGCTGGTTCGGATGGCGAAATTTTCCTGTCTGATGAAGGTGACGCGTCATCAATCTTTCCGGACAGAGCGGGATCTATTGTTGTTCGCACATGTGGTATCGATAAATTCTTTTCTGAAATCGGCGCGACACAAGTCGCATTTGCGAAGATAAATATTGAGGCGGCGGAATACGAATTGATTCCCCATCTGGTTCAAGGACATCATATCGGGAGGATCGAGAAAATTCATGTCCAGTTTCATCTGTTCACGCCAGAACACAAGAAGATGCGTGAGGAATGCCGAAGTCTTCTGAGTTTGACCCATCATTGCGATTGGGCCTATCCGTTTGTGTGGGAGCAGTGGACATTGCGATAGGCAAAACCCTTCAATCAACCAGAATTTGATTTTACTGTACCTTAGTCGCAATGATTAACGGTCTGACCTCAGTTATTCAGCTCCTGAAGCATGTGATGTCGGATTTTCTGTAGCCTCCTGTCTTTTTTGCGATAGATGTTTCTCAGGATGATATACAACAATGTCGATTCCGGCCGGTCAAATTTTATGTTCAGGAGTTTTTTTTGCAACTTCAAAAATTTCGCGCAATCAAAAACTTCCCCACCCAATGGGTAGGGAATTCTGTTTCCTTCTGTGCCGAATGTGTAAAGTGGTGATGGAATGACCTTGATTGAAGAAAAGAGCTCGTACCACAATGCGACGTGCAAGTCCCAGTAATCGAAATTGCTAAAAGGGATTTGCTCTAGAAGATTTTTGCGATGCAGGCCGTATACCAGACCTGGGCATGGGGACATTAACCTGATCAGGTATCGTTTCAACCGGTCGTTCGTGCCGCTTCCACCGACTTCTATAAGCGTTTGTTCGCCGGTGCTCCTGTTAAGCTGGATCATGTCGCAGAATACCAACCCTGCTTCGTTATACTCATCCATGACCGACACGGTAGCTTCAAGGAATTTTTTGGCGTACAGATCGTCATGCGCCGCCCATTGAAAGAACTCTCCCCTCGCTTCGTGCAGCACGAAGGCGAAATTCGCCACCGCCCCGATATTCCGCGCCTGCCGGATATAGCGGATGCGCGGGTCGTTGCGCGCGAATTCGCGGGCGATGGCCTCGGTCCGGTCGGTGGAGGCATTGTCCGAGATGATCAGCTCGAAATCGGTGAAGGACTGCGCCAGAAACGACTCCACCGCACCCCGAAGATACCGCGCGCCGTTATGGACCGGCATTCCGATGGAGACGCGGGGGGCGGTCATCCGGCACCACCCAGCAATCGCTTCAGCCCCATCTGCAATGCCCGCGCGCGCGTGGCGCGCCATGCGGCATCGGGGGTGCGGCTGCCTGAAAGTACATCGGCGTAGTCACGACCCAGCATCGCGTCGAAGATCTCGGCGGCCGTTTGCACGTCGTTCCGCCCGCCTCTGCGCGCGGAAATGGCGATTGAGGAAAGAGGGCCGGGTCGGGGTGGGCGTGCACCGGGCACGATGTGTACCGTTCCTGCCTTTGCCCTGGAAAGCTCCGCATCGGTTCCAGACGCGCGCGCATGGGCTGTCAGCGTGTTTACCGCCGCTTGCCTTGCGGTGCTGTCGCCGGGCCGGATCGCAGCCAGAACACGGGCGTACCAGACTGCGCGGTCGGGTGGCGGTGGAGGCGGGTTCATGCGCGCGCGGACTGTCTCGAGGGTTGCGAAGAAGACGCCAGGTACCGACTGGATATGTCCGACGGCATCAGTCAACGGATCGGCCCGCGCCTCTTCGGCAAAGCGGTGCGCGGGCGCGGCGCGGGGATCGGTCGAATCATAGGCGTGGTGGGCATGTCCCGTGCTGGCGGGGCCATAGCCATTCACGCTGAAAGGGTGTCCCAGGAGCAGGAAATCGCCGCCCAGGTAGAGGGCGCGCATCCCGAAATAGACATCCGGCACGCTCCCACCGAACACCACGCCATCCGCCGCGCCGATTCGGTCGAGGAACCGGCGCGACACCGCCCCATGATAGAGTGACGGGAGAACCGGCACCTCTCCGCGCTGCAGTCCCTGCAGTGCTGTCTTCACATCCAGCGTCCGTGGTGCGCCGAAGAGTGCGCCACGCTCCAGCCGGACCTTCCCGGCGCGACGGCTGAACCCAGCAACGGGCCAGCCATAGCCTGGCGGAGTCCAGCTCGCGACGTCCGGTTTGTGCGTCTTGAGGAGATCGAGCAGCATGGGGAGTTGCCCGGGCAGGATCGCGTCATCGTCTCCGATGAACACGAGATAGTCTCCAAGCGCCTCCGCCAGCCCGGTCTCGAAATTCATGCGCATCGAGACGCGACCGCGCTGCCGGACGGCTCTGAGGCGGGGGTCATGCGCGCGCGCCGCGATCACCTCTTGCGTGGCATCGTTGGAGGCATTGTCGCATACGATGATCTCGAAATCCGCTTCCTCCACAGCAAGCGCCGCGTCCAGGCAAGCCCCCAGATAGCTCGCTCTTTCTCGTGTGGGGATGACGAGGCTGAGGCGCATCCCCCCTCAGCCCTTCCGCCGCAGATAACCGTGGGGCGCGACCGAGATCAGCAGCTTGGCATCCATGTCGTGGTCGATCTCGAAATCGGGATGGTCGGGCAGCCAGGCGTGGACGGCGCTCTTGGGGTTGTCGCCGGGGCCCCATGGCCGGTCTCCGGCCATCGCTGCGGGCAGGTCCTCCACCACCGTGTCGAAGACGATGCAATAGCAGCCCGGGGTGACGAGGTCCGCATAGGCGTTCAGCTCGGCCAGGACGTGATCATGGGTGTGGTTGGAATCGAGGCAGACCATGACCCGGCCCGCACCCTTCGCCCGTTCATGCACCTGCGCCACCACGTCGCCTGATATGGCGGAGCCCTCGATCATCTCGATACGCCCCGCCAGCGGATGCCCCTCGATGGCGGCACGGTTGTGGGGGCGGATGTCGATGTCGATGCCCAGCACGCGGCGGCGGGGACGGCCGGGGTCGAGCATCTCGCCCGCGTCCGCCGCGTCGCAATAATCGAGCATCGCCAGAAGCGAGGCCGACAGGATGAGAGAGCCACCATGGGCGATTCCCGTCTCGATGATCAGATCGGGCCGTGTCGCCCAGACGATCTCCTGCAGGGCGGCCATATCCTGCGGATACTGGATGATCGGCCGTCCCGCCCAGAAGAAGTTGTAGGAATATTGCGGCGGGATCGTCGCCTCCATGAAGGCCCGGCCCGCCTCCCGTACTGCGTCGTCGGATCGTGCTTGCGCCAGCCGGTCGGCCACTTCGCGCTCGAAGGGGGTCATGCGCTCACTCCCACACAGGTAAAGGTATCGCCGGCCATCTGCCGGATTTCGTCAAGATAATTCGGGTTCATGACCAGGATCGTCGCGCCGGGAGCGGCATCCCGCAGCCCCTCGTCGGGGGACAGGACGCGCAGCCCCGTGGCGGGCAGGTGGCGGCCCTGCTTGGCGGGGTTGATGTCGATAACCCGGCCAACGGGGTGGCCTGCCCGCGCGCGCAGAAGTGCGAAGATCACCCCCTTGGAGGCCCCGCCCCAGACGATGTCATCTGCTGTGCCGCTGGTTGTCTGTTCCGCCAGCCGTGCCGTCAGGTCGGCGGGAAAACCCACCGCATCGGCCGGGTCGCGCCGGGGCGCGCGCAGGGTGGAGAGATCCGCGACAACCCGCAGATACTGTCCGCCGAATGCCCGGTCGGCATGCAGCACGCGCCCGAAGATGCGGCTGAAATCCGACAGCCGGAAATAGTTCACATGCTCGTAGAAGATATCGAACCATGCCCGCTGGTCGCAGATCCAGTCGAGGCAGGGCACCTCGATATAGATCAGGCCCCTGCGGTCGTTCGCCTCTGCCAGAAGCTGCAGAAAGGCGACGGGGTCGGGGATGTGTTCCAGCACATGGCGCAGGATCAGCCCCCCGCCCCCAAGGCCCAGTCCGGGGCGGAAATACTCGCGCCGCACAAGGGGGCTGTCGCCCTCGTAGGTGGGGTCGAACCCGGTCACCTCCACTCCCCGTGCCGTCAGCATCTCGAGAAAGGTGCCCTTGCCGCAGCCCACTTCGATGAGCCGCTCACGGCCCATCACCTTTTCGACCAGCCCGGCCACATCTTCCATATGGGCGCGGAAATGCGGCGAGAGGCCCTGCTCGTTCTGGTAGGCGGCATCGTAATCCACCAGTTCCTGCCGGAAGGCCGCGTTGCGCACGAGGCCCGTCGCCATGTCCTCCACAAGGCGCATGTCGCCGCGAGGGCAGGCGCGGGCCTCGGCCTCCGTGTCGTACATCCGGTTCTGAAAGACCGGCAGGTCGTCCTGCGCATAGAGAAGGCGTGGTTCGGCACTCATGTCAGTTCCTTCTCGTCGGGCAGGGGGGTGGGGATCCCCAGAACGCAGGGCGGGTCCACCAGATTGTCGGCCCGGGCACCGAAACGAAGCAGATCGCGCCTGCCATGGACATCTGCGATGCTCTCGGCCAGCTGGCGCAGGGTAACGGGCGTTCCGGTGCAGATATTGGCCGCCCCCTCGTGTTCCGCGCAGGCAAGACGCACGATCTGCCGCCCCGCTTCGGCCACATCCATGTAGTCGCGGATCTGCCGGCCGCTCGTCAGTTCGGCCGGTTCCCCGGCATCCAGCTGCGCGCGCAGATAGGAGACGAGGCGTCCGGGCTTCTCTCCCTCGCCATAGAGGTAGAAGAGCCGCGCCCAGGCAAAGGAAGTCTGCGATCCGGCCATCAGGCCCGAAAGCCCGTGAAAGGCGGCCGCCTTGGCCCGGGCATAGGGCGTTGTGGGCGCAAGCGGCGTCTCGGTGGACAGGACAGCGACCGAGAGGTCGTACTCAAAGCAGGTGCCGATGCCGACCAGCCGCGCGACCCCGGCGGCGCGTGCGCCCTGTCCCAGCCTCAAGGTGCCGATCAGGCAATCGGTGTTGCGCGGCGAGGTAAGGTATTCGCCCGGCGTGACGTGCCAGGCGCAGTGAATCACCGTGTCGATGCCGGCGCAGGCCTCCTGCCACCACGCCGCCCCCTCGGCCAGAGCATCGGCGGAGCGGATGGCTTCGGAGGCACCGTCGGGCATCGGCTGCCCCGGCCGCAGTACGGCCCGCACGGCATGGCCCCTGCGGGACAGTTCGGCCAGTACCTGCCGCCCGACAAAGCCCGTGGCACCGGTCAGGAGCACGTGACCGCTCATCTTACGGCAAGCTCCGGCACTGCAGTGACAAAGCGGGTGCCGTGGGCGCGCAGGGGCGCGAGTTGGGCCATGACCTCCTCGGCGATGTTCCACGGCAGGATCAGCACGTAATCGGGCGGGTCGTCGTGAAGCGCCTGGGGCGCCAGAACCGGGATGCGCGAGCCAGGAAGGAAGCGGCCCTGCTTGGCCGGGGCGGCATCGCAGACGAAAGGGAGCAGATCGGGCCGGATCCCCGCGAAATTCATGAGCGTGTTGCCCTTGGCCGCAGCGCCATAGCCTGCCACGCGCGTGCCCTCGGCCCGTGCCTGAAGCAGAAAGCGCAGAAGGTCGTCCTTGATCCGCTCCGCCCGTGCCTGAAACCCGTGATAGAAGGCATCGCCCCCCATCCCGCGACGATCCTCTTCGGCGGCAAGGGCGGCGACGGACGGGCATTCGGCATGGCTCGCACCCTCCAGACAGCCCCAGATCCGGAGGCTGCCACCATGGGTGGCCAGTTCCTCGACATCAAAGACGCGCAGTCCTGCAGCGGCAAAGATGCGCCGCACGCTCAGCAGGGACAGATACGAGAAATGCTCGTGATAGACGGTGTCAAACTGCCCATGCTCCACCAGTCGCATCAGGTGGGGGAATTCCAGTGTCACCACGCCCTCCCGCTTCAGCAGGGCGGCAAGGCCGCGGGTGAAGTCGTTGATGTCGGGCACATGGGCATAGACGTTGTTGCCCGCGATCAGGTCGGCCTGCCGGCCATCGGCTGCCAGTTGCCGGGCCAGCGCCTCTCCGAAGAATTCGCGCAGCACCGGAATACCCAGCGCCTCTGCAGCGGCGGCGGTGCTGTCGGTCGGCTCGATCCCGAGGCAGGGGATGCCTGCCTCCACGAAATTCCGCAGCAGGTAGCCGTCGTTGCTTGCAACCTCGACCACATGCGCACCCGGGCCCAGCCCCAGCCGTGCTGTGGCCATGGAGGCATAGGCGGCGGCATGGGCAAGCCAGCCCCGGGATGTCGACGAGAAATAGGCGTAATCGGCGCTGAACAATTCTTCCGCGGCGGCGAAATCCTCTGTCTGGACCAGCCGACAGGTGCCACAGACGAACAGGCGCAGCGGATAATGCGTCTCGGGGCCGCGCAGGGCCTGCGGGCTCAGATAGGCATTCGAGGGCGGTGCCGCGCCCAGATCGAGAAACACGTCGCGCAGGGGCGTGGCACAATGACGGCATTTCATGGTGCTAGGGGCTCCGTGTCGCGCAGTCTGGGCAGGCATGCATCGCGCGGCGAGACATTGACCACCGGCATCGGCCAGTCGATGGCAAGATCGGGGTCGTCATGGGCGATCCCGCCCTCATGGGCCGGGCTGTAGGCCTCACCGTGCAGATAGAGAAGCTCGGTCGCGGGCACGAGCGTCTGAAAGCCGTGGGCAAATCCGCGGGGCACATAGACCATGTCGCGATTCTCCTCGGTCAGGTCCAGCGCGACCCAGCGCCCGAAGGTGGCCGAAGCCGCGCGCAGATCCACGATCACGTCGCGAATGGCACCGCGCAGGCAGCGAACGACCTTGGTCTCGGCGGCGGGCGCGCGCTGAAAATGCAGACCGCGCATGGTGCCTGCCTCGGCGCTGAACGAGGTGTTCATCTGCGCGATCACGGGCTCCAGCCCCCTATCTGCAAAGGTCTCGGCGCAGAAAAGTCGGGCGAAGAAGCCGCGCGCGTCGCCCTTGCGGTCCAGCTCGATGCGAAAGGCCCCTTCAAGCGGCAACGGGTGAAAGATCATGGGCTCCGCTCCTCGAAGGCGGCGATCTGGGCATCGGTGAGCGTGCGCGGGTCGGCGCCCTCATGCACGGCGCGATACCATTCGATCGTGCGTGCGACCGCGTCTTGGAGCCCCCATCGGGGGGTCCAGTGCAGATCGGTGCGTGCAAGTTCGATCGAGAGCGCAAGCCTTCCGGCCTCATGGGGTGCTGTGGGGTCGGAGGCATCCTGCCATCGGCCCGGCCAATGCGACAGTGCCAGACCCACCAGCCGCGCGACACTGGCCTGATCGGCAGGTTCCGGCCCGAAGTTCACGGCCTCGGGCACCGGCACGCCCTCCAGCATCCGCGCGGCCAGGGCAAGGTAGCCCGCCAGCGGGTCGAGCACATGCTGCCAGGGCCGGATCGCACCGGGGTTGCGCACCGGCAGCTCGCGCCCCGCAGCCAGCGCGCGGGCGAGGTCGGGCAGGATCCGGTTCTCGGCCCAGTCGCCCCCGCCGATGACGTTGCCCGCCCGCGCTGTGGCCAGGCGGACCGGCCCGTCCCGCAGGAAGGCGCGGGCGTGACTGGCGGCCACGAGTTCCGCCGCGGCCTTGCTTGCGGAATAGGGGTCATGCCCGCCCAGCCGGTCGCTCTCGCGGTAGGGATGGGGCCACTCGCGGTTCTCATAGACCTTGTCGGTCGTCACCACGACCAGTGCGCAGGGCCGCCTCAGCGCCCGCGCGCCCTCCAGCAGGTGGAGCGTGCCCATGACATTCGTGGCCCAGGTCTCGACGGGGTCGGCATAGGAGCGCAGGACCAGCGGTTGCGCGGCAAGGTGAAAGATCGCGTCGGGCTGCACCTCTGCCACCCGCGCCTCCACCAGGCCCGGTGTCCGGATATCGCCGATGCGATGCGCCATGCGCCGGGCAAGGCCCAGCTGGTCGAACAGGGCGGGCGTGGTGTCGGGGGGCAGGGCAAGGCCATGCACTTCGCACCCCAGGCGCAGCAGCCAGTGCGACAGCCACGCGCCCTTGAAGCCCGTGTGACCCGTCACCAGAACCCGCCGCCCGGCCCAGGGGCCAGTCATCCCCATACCCGCCATGGTGCGTTGCCCGATGCCCAAAGCCCTTCCAGATAGGTCTTGTCGCGCAGCGTATCCATCGCCGCCCAGAAGCCCTGGTGACGATAGACCGACAATTGGCCCATACGCGACAGGGTCTCGAGCGGCTCACGCTCCCAGATCGTGTCGTCGCCGGGGACGTGGGCAAAGACCTCCGGCTCGCAGACGAAGAACCCGCCGGAGATCCAGCGCCCGTCTCCACGCGGCTTTTCCAGAAAGCTCTGGACGCGCTCGCCCACGATCTCGAGTGCTCCAAACCGCCCCGCAGGCTGGATCGCGGTGACTGTGGCATGGGTGCCCTGCGCGCGGTGGTGGGCCAGAAGGGCGGTGATGTCCACATCCGCCACCCCGTCGCCGTAGGTCAGGCAGAAGGTGCCGTCCAGATAGGGCCGCACCCTGGCCAGCCGCCCGCCGGTCTGGGTCATCTCTCCGGTATCGACAAGGGTCACCTTCCACGGCTCGGCGGTGCGGTGGTGAACCTCCATCCGGTTCTCGGCCATGTCGAGGGTGACGTCCGACATGTGCAGGAAGTAGTTGGCGAAGTATTCCTTGATCACATAGCCCTTGTAGCCGCAGCAGATCACGAATTCGGTGATGCCGTGATGGCCATAGAGTTTCATGATGTGCCACAGGATCGGGCGCCCGCCGATCTCGATCATGGGCTTGGGCCGCAGGTGGCTCTCCTCGCTGATCCGGGTGCCAAGGCCCCCGGCCAAGATAACGGCCTTCATCTGTCGTCTGCCCGCCTGTATGCGGGACGCAATTCCCGCGCCACTGCTCTAAAGGGCGCGCAGGGCGCTGTCCACACTTTCAGGGTGTCGCGAGCCAGAGCCAGGGTCGCGCCGCCCTGCGTCTGGTGGCAAAGGCAGAAATGGCCTCGTCATGCGCGGCCGTCAGGTCGATGTCGTCCCAGCCGTTCACCAGCTTCAGCCGCCACACCGGATCAAGCTCGAAGCGATGCGCCTGTCCCTCGCCCGTGATGGTGCCCGCATCAAGATCGACCGCCAGCTCCAGAGGCGCCGCCTCTAGCAGCGCCTCCACGGCCTCGGCAGGCAGGCGGGCCGGGAGCAGGCCGTTGTTCACCGCGTTCGAGGAGAAGATATCACCGAAACTCGGTGCGATCACGGCCCGGAAGCCCGCGTCCACCAGCGCATAGACCGCCGCCTCCCGCGATGACCCGCCCCCGAAATTGCGCCGCGCGATCAGGACGGAGGCCCCCGCAGCCTCTGGCCGGTTCAGGGGGAAATCGGGCCGTAGCGCGCCCTCTGAATCGTAACGCAAATCGTGCAGCAGGAACCCGCCATACCCTGCCGAACGGGGTGCCGACATGAACCGCGCGGGGATCAGCTGATCGGTGTCGACGTTTTCCAGCGGCAGCGGCAGCGCGCGGCCCTCGTGTCGTGTCCAGCCTGGCATCAGACATCCCTTCCCGACAGAAGCGGGCGCACATCCGCCAACCTCCCGGTCACCGCCGCCGCCGCCGCCATGGCCGGGCTCATCAGATGGGTGCGGGAACCGGGGCCCTGCCGACCGCGGAAGTTGCGGTTCGTCGTCGAGGCACAGCGATTGCCCGGCGGCACGATGTCGCCATTCATCCCCACGCACATGGAACAGCCCGATCCGGCCCATTCGAGCCCGGCCGCGACGAAGATCCGGTCGAGCCCCTCCTGCTCGGCTTGCGCCTTGACCAGCGCCGAGCCGGGCGAGACGAGGCCGGGCACCCGTGCCCTGCGCCCGGAGAGCACCGCTGCGGCAGAGCGCAGGTCCTCGATCCGGGCATTGGTGCACGAACCGATGAAGATCTGGTCGACCGCAACATCTTCAAGGCGCTGCCCCGCGCGCAGCCCCATGTAGTCGAGCGCGGCGCGGATGCGGGCTGCGTCCGAGGCCGTCGCGGCGCGCTCCGGATCGGGCAGGGTGCCGGTGATCGGCAACGCGTCTTCGGGGCTGGTGCCCCAGGTGACGCCCGGGGCGCTCTCGGCAGCGTCCAGCCCCTCTTCGCGGTCGAATGCGGCGTCGCGGTCGGAGGCCAGCGTCAGCCATTCGGCCGCGGCGCGGTCCCATGCGGCCCCGTCTGGCGCAAAGGGGCGGCCCCTGAGCCAGTTCAGCAGCGTCTCGTCCGGAGCAATGAGGCCCGAACGCGCGCCACCCTCGATGGAGAGGTTGCACAATGTCAGCCGGCCCTCGACCGACAGCGCACGCACCGCAGCGCCGGCATATTCGATGGCATGCCCGCGCCCGCCATCCGCCCCGAGCCTCGCGATCGAGTTGAGCGGGATGTCGTTGGCACCCCCCGCGGGCCCGGTGCGCCCCTCGACCGAAAGCCCCATCCGTCGCGGCTTGCGCTGCCATATGGTCTGGGTTGCCAGCACATGGGCGACCTCGGTCGCTCCGATCCCGAAGGCATAGGCACCAAGCGCCCCATGCGTCGCAGTATGGCTGTCGCCGCAGACCACCAGCATGCCAGGCAGGGTCAGCCCCTGTTCGGGGCCCACCACATGAACGATTCCCTGGCGTGGATCGTGCTGACCGAACAGCCGGAAGCCCCGCGCGGTGGCATTGTCTTCAAGGGTGCGGATCATGCGGGCGATATCGGCATCGGCCGCCTCGCGTCCGCGCGTGGGCACGTAATGGTCTGCCACGCCCACCGTCAGCGCCGGATGGGCCAGGGCCATGCCTCGTGCCGCCAGTCTGGCAAAGGCGTGGTGCGAGCCCTCGTGCACGTAGTGGCGATCCACCCAGAGGAGCGATGCGCCGTCGTCCCGGCGCAAGATCTCATGCGCCGACCAGAGCCGGTCGAACAGCGTCAGTGGTCCGTTCACTCTGCCGCCCTCTCCACCGCCACATCGGCAAGGACAGGCTCCCAGTGCCGGTCTTCCTGGCTGCCGACCCGGTTCAGCGTCATCTCGAGGCGGAAACGGTCGGGGCGATACAGGGCAGACAGATGCTCCACCCCGTGCCCATGGGCGTCGAAAACCACACGCGTGAGCGAGATGAGGGCCGCCCCCACCGCAACCTCCAGCGCATCGGCCACATCAGGGGTCGCCAGCATGGCCGACACCGTCTGTCGGGCGTGGTCCACCACGACGCCGCGCCGCTCCAGCAAGCGAAACAGCGGCGTCGTGGCAAGATCCGCCTCGGAATAGCCCTCGGCGATCTCCTCGGGGACATGGGTTGTCAGATGCGAGAACGGCAAGCCTTCGGCAAGACGCAACCGCACCGCCCGCTGGATGCGCGCACCTTCGGGAAGGTTGAGTGCCTCGGCCACATGGGCCGGTGGCGCGCCATAGGCGAAGGACAGGAGCCGGGCTGTCGTCTCCTCTCCCATGCGACGCAGTTGCGGCATGAGGGTGGCGAAATCCCCGATGATCTGGGTGGGCCGCGCGCCGGGCGCGCGCACGACTGTGCCGCTTCCGGCCCGCCGCTCGACCAGCCCGTCGGTTACCAGGGCATCGAGCGCGCGCCGGATGGTCACGCGCGAAACGCCATGATTGTCCGCGAGGCGCAACTCGCCGGGCAGGGCCTGCCCGACCGGATGAACGCCCCCCAGGATCTCGTCGCGCAGAAGCAGATAGACGCGTCGCGCCTTGCTGCCGTCGGGGGCCTGTTGTGCGCCGTTACCCATGCCGCAATCTCCGAAATGCGCCCATCCTAGACGCTGTGACGCGCGATGCAACAATCTTGTATGGCCCGAAGGGAGACAAACAAGATTGTTGAAGACTGCAAATTGGTATTGTAAACCATACAGGCTGATACACAGGAGGCGTCATGAAAGTCCTTCCGGCGAATGGTACGCCCGTGCGCGCCCGGACCAGCGCAAAGCGCCCCGTCATGGAAGGGTCCGCCCGATGAGCGGCGACGCCCCACAGGGCGCGGGCGAGATCGATCCGATCACCCTTGCCGTGCTGGCCGGAAGAATGGAGCAGATCGCAGACGAGATGGATGCGACCCTGTTCCGCTCGGCCTTCAACCCCATCATTGCCGAGGCCCACGACGCAAGTCACGGGCTTTACCATGCCGCGACGGGAGAGACCCTGGTTCAGGGCAAATCCGGCCTTCCGATCTTCGTGGGGGTGATGGCCTTTGCCGTCAAGGCGGTCATCGACAAGGCAGATGGCGACATGTCCGATGGCGATATCTGGGTGTTCAACGATGCCCATATCGGCGGTACCCACCTGTCGGACATGCGGCTGGTCAGGCCATATTTCCATGACGGTGAGGTCTTTTGCCACCTGGCCTCGGTGGGGCACTGGCACGATGTCGGCGGCGCTGTTCCCGGAAACTACAATCCGCAGGCCACCGAAGTCTTTCAGGAGGCGTTCGTACTGCCGCCGGTTCGGCTGGTGCGCGCAGGCGAGCTGCAGCAGGATATCGTCGATATCCTGATGCGCAACACGCGCCTGCCGCAGTCGGCCATGGGTGATCTCAACGGGCAACTCGGCGCGCTCGATCTGGGCGCTGCGCGCCTGGACGCGCTGATTGCAGAATATGGTGCCGAGACGGTGCGCGCGGCGCTTGATGCCCTGAGCCACCGGGCCGAGCGTCTTGCGAGGGCAGAGATCGCCGCCCTGCCGGACGGACGCTGGGAGGCGGAGGATTTCCTCGACAACGACGGAATCACCGATACGCCATTGCCGATTCGCGTGGCGATCGAGATCAGCGGCGAGCGGCTGGCGCTCGACTTCACGGGTACGGCTCCGGCAACGGCGGGGCCCGTCAATATCAGCCGCGGCACGGCCATTGCCTGCATCTATGTCGCAATCAAACACATCTTTCCGGTCCTGCCCGCCAATGCGGGCGTGATGCGCCCCATCGACGTGACCATCCCCGAGGGCAGCCTGCTGGCGGCCGAGTTTCCGGCGCCTACCGGTGGCTATACCGAGACCATCCTGCGCATGATCGACGTGATCTTTGCCTGTCTCGCACAGGCCGCGCCCGAACGGGTCGTCGCCAATGCCTATGGCACGATCAACGCGCTCTCGATTGCGGGGCGGCGGGCTGATGGGCGGCGCTGGGTGATGTTTTCCTTCTATGGCGGCGGGCATGGTGGCGCGCCCGAGGGGGACGGGCTGAATCATGGCAACGCGCCCATTTCGACCGCGACCATTCCGCCGTTGGAGATCCTCGAGTCGGCCTATCCGGTGATGTTCACCCAATGGGCGCTGCGCCCCGACAGCGCGGGCCCGGGGCTGCATCGCGGCGGGCTGGGCGCCGTCTACGAGATCGAGGTTCTGGAAGAGCGTGGTGCCGAGGGGTTCCTGTTCGGAGAGCGGGGGCGTTTCCCTCCGCGCGGGGTTGCAGGCGGTGGGGATGCGGCGCTGAACGTCTTTTCCTACGAGAATGCCGGCGAATGGGCCAATCCGCCCATGGTCTCCAAGATGGTCGGGATTCGCCTGAAGCAGGGCGAACGCGTGCGTCTGGAGACCCCGGGCGGTGGCGGTTATGGCCCCGCTGCGGATCGCGCCCCCGGGGCGGTGGCGCGGGATGTCAGGCTTGGCTACGTCAGTCCCGAGCGGGCCGATGCGGATTATGGCCCCGCATGGCGCGAGGTCGGCGCATGAGCTCGCGCATCATGTCACGGCGATCGTCCCGCCTCCTGGCGGCCGGACAAGCACAAACGGCACGCAAACCGGAGATAGCCGCATGAGCCGCAGCCTGATGATCGGTGTGGATGTCGGCGGCACCTTTACCGATGTCTTCGTTCTCGACGAGGCGACAGGGGAGGCGCGTGTGGCCAAGGTGCCCACGACGCGCCCCGACCAGTCGGGCGGGTTCCTGGCGGGCATTCGCGCCCAGGTCAGCGACCTGGCCCGCGTGGCCAGCGTGGTGCACGGCACCACTGCGGGCACCAATGCGCTGCTGGAGCGAAAGGGTGCGCGGACGGGTGTCATCACCACCGCCGGTTTTCGCGACGCGCTGGAGATGCGCCGACGGGACCGGCCACGCACCTGGGGGTTGCGGGGCGATTTCGTGCCCATCGTGCCACGCGACCTGCGCATCGAGGTGCCCGAGCGGGTGCTGTCCTGCGGAACGGTGCGGGTTCCGGTGGACATCGCTGCCGTCGAGGCCGCAGGGCGTGCCCTGCTGGACGCGGGCTGCGAGGCGGTGGCGATCCTGTTCGTCAATTCCTATGCCAATTCCGAGAACGAGGCCCGCGCCGCCGAGGCGCTGCGCGCGTTCTGGCCCAACCCCCATGTCTCGGTCTCTTCCGAGATCCTGCCCGAGATACGCGAGTTCGAGCGGTTTTCGACCGCGGCGCTGAACGCCTATCTGCAACCCGAAGTGTCGGGCTATCTGGACCGGCTGGAAAGGTCGCTCCGGTCAGAGGATTTCGGAGGCGAGTTTCTCATCGTGCAGTCGAACGGCGGCGTGATGTCGGTGGACACCGCCTGTCGTGTGCCCGTCCGCACCGCCCTGTCAGGCCCGGCCGCCGGGGTGATCGCGGCGGCCTACATCGCCGGTACGGCGGGTTTTCCAGACATCATCACCGGCGACATGGGGGGGACCTCTTTCGATGTCTCGCTGATCGCCGGAGGGCAGGCCGCCCTTGCCCCACAGACATCGATCGATTTCGGCATGGTGGTCCGCAACCCGATGATCGAGATCGCCACCATCGGCGCGGGCGGCGGCTCGATCGCGTGGGTGGACAAGGGGGGTCTTCTGAACATCGGGCCCGAAAGCGCGGGCTCTGATCCCGGGCCCGTCGCCTATGGGCGCGGCAATGATCGCCCCACCGTGACGGATGCCAACATCGTGCTGGGGCGGATCGATCCGGCACGCCCGATCGGCGGCATTGCCCGGCTGGACGTCGAGGCTGCCCGGGCGGCCATCGCCGCCCATGTGGGCGAACCTCTGGGCCTTGGCATCGAGGCTTCGGCCGAAGCGATCATCCGGGTGGCCAACAGCCGCATGGCGGGTGCGTTGCGGCTGGTCTCGGTCGAGCGCGGCCATGACCCAAAGCGCTTTGCCTACATGCCCTTCGGCGGCGGGGGCGCGCTGCATGCCGGTGCGCTGATCGCCGAGACCGGGGTGGGCAGGGCGATCGTGCCGCGCTTCCCCGGCGTGACCTCGGCCATGGGCTGCGTGATCGCCGACATGCGGCAGGATTTCGTGCAGACGGTCAACACGATGACGGCACAGGCCGATACCGGGGCCCTGGCCGCGCTCATGCAGGAGCATCACGATGCCGGGCAGGCGCAGCTGGCTGCGGCCGGGGTCAGCTTTGCCGGGCGCGAGGTCGTGTTCGAGCTGGACATGGCCTATGTCGGCCAGACCCACACGGTCGCCGTGCCCTTGCCGGTGGAGCTGCCCGAGGGCCGTGTCCGGCCTCCGACACGCGAGGGGATCCTTTCGGCCTTCGAGGATGCCTACATGGCAACCTATGGCCGCTTGCTTCCCGGCGGGGTGACCCGGATCCTCAACCTGCGCAGCGCCGTGATCGGGCTGCGGCCAAAGTTCGACCTCTCGACGCTGGCCCCCGGCCCCGATGCCAGCCTGGAGGCGGCGCGTCGGGGCAGCAGACCGGTGCATCTTGGCGGAAGCTGGCACGAGACGGCCATATGGGACCGGCTTTCGCTGCCGGTTGGAGCGGTCATCACAGGGCCCGCCATCCTCGATCAGCCCGACACCACCATCCTGATCGAGCCTGGTCAGGCGGGCGAGGTCGACCGTTTCGGCAATGTCATCATCGCACCCGCCCTTGCGGGGCAGGAGGGAAAATGAGCGCCGCGCCTCTGGACACAAGCCGCACCGCGCTGGTCACGATCGACCTGCAGAACGATTTCATCCATCCCGATGGTGCCTATGGCCGCGCCGGGCTGGGCGAGCCCGAGATGGCGGCCCTGCCCGGGCGCATCGTGCCGGTGCGCGACGCACTGCGGGCCCGGGGTGGCGCCTATATCTCGGTGCAGTTCACGCTGGTACCCGGCCCGGGTGGCGAGCCGCTCATCGCGAACCACCTGCGCGAGCTGCGCCCGTTTCTCGGCAAGGGCGATTTCGCGCCCGGGGCCTGGGGACATTCGGTCGTGGATGCCCTCGCACCTGCCGATTACGTGGTGGAGAAGGTGGCCTATTCCTGCTTCTACCAGAGCCGGATGGAATACATCGTCAAGGCGCTGGGCATCGAGACCATCATCTTCGGCGGGATCGTCACGAACGGAGGTGTCGCCAGCAGCCTGCGCGATGCGCATCTGCGCGACATCCGCACGATCCTTCTTTCTGACGGAACGGCCGCCTTCCGGCCAGAGATCCACGAGGCCAGCCTCGTCTCGCTGGGCACGGTCGCCCGGGTGATGACCTGCGCCGAAGCGACGGCCCTGCTGGAGGCTTCTGCATGAGCGGGCTGCGGGAGAGGCTGGCGCAGGCACCGATCCTGGTGGCGCCGGGTGTCTATGACGGGCTGACCGCAACCCTCGCCGAAGCGGCGGGCTTCGAGGCGCTCTACCTTTCGGGGGCGGCTGTGGCCTACACCCGGCTGGGCAGGCCTGACATCGGGCTTTCCACCATGTCCGAGATGGCCGACACCATGGCGCTGATCCGCGACCGGGTGGAGCTGCCGGTGATCATCGATGCCGATACGGGTTTTGGCAACGCGTTGAACGCGCGGCGCACGATGCAGGTCTACGAGCGGGCGGGCGCATCGGCGCTGCAGGTGGAGGACCAGTCCTATCCCAAGCGCTGTGGCCACCTTGCCGACAAGAGCCTGATCCTGGCGTCCGAAATGGCGGGCAAGATCGCGGCCATGGCCGATGCCCGGGCCAGTGACGAGACCCTCATCATCGCCCGCACCGATGCCATCGCGGTGGAAGGGTTCGAGGCGGCCATCGCGCGGGCCGAACTCTACCTTCAGGCCGGAGCCGATGCGCTGTTCATCGAGGCTCCCCGCTCGATGGAGGAGTTGCGCTCGATCTGCGAGACATTCCGCGGCCGTGCACCGCTGATGGCCAACATGGTGGAGGGCGGGGCGACGCCGATCACGACCGCCGCCGATCTCGAGGCTCTCGGCTTCTCGCTGGTCATCTTTCCGGGCGGGATCGTCAGGGCGCTGGCGCGGACCGCCGAGGATTACTACGCCAGCCTGCGCGCCAGTGGCAGCAACGCCCCCTTCGCCGATCGGATGTTCGATTTCGGCGAGTTGAATGCGCGTATCGGCACGCCCGGCATGCTGGAGCTTGGCGCGCGTTATGCCGCGGGCGGGGGAAAGGGCTGAGACGGCGCCAGCAATGACCCGAGTAGGTGCGGCAAGGCCGCATGATGCGAGAACGCCGCCCGGTGCGGCAATGCTGCGATCTCTGCCGATCGATAACCCTCGGTGCACAGCACAAAGGGCACGCCGGCCGCCCGCGCGCATTCGGCGTCCACCTCGCTGTCCCCGATGAACAGGCCCTGATTCGCCCCGACCCCTGCCAGCGCCGCCAGAAGCGGTTCGGGTGCCGGTTTGCGCTGGGGCAGCGTGTCACCACAGATCACGGCAGCAAAGCTTGCCTCGAGGCCGAAATGTGCCAGCACCGCACGGGTGGGGGCCTCGGGCTTGTTGGTGCAGAGTGCGAGCCTCAGACCCGTCTGGCCGAGCGCCGCGAGCATTTCCGGCACCCCCGGATACAGGGTGCTGCGCTCGGTGGCGCGCGGGTAGATCTCGAGGAAACGGGCCAGCATCGTGGCGCGGCGCGGATCGCCCGGGGCCAACCGGCCGTGGCGGGCGAGGCAATCCACGAAATGCGCCGCCCCGTGCCCGATGAACCGGCGGCTTTGCGACAGCCCGACGGGAGGCAGGCCTGCGCCATCCAGCACGTCCAGGGCGCAGGCGTGGATGTCGGGCACGGTATCGACAAGCGTGCCGTCAAGATCGAAGACGATGGCTGTCACACCCAGGCGCCTTGCGCGCTCAGGCCGCGGCGCGTGGTCTGGCGGCCTCGGCGGCTGCGCGGATCGCGCGGATGTTGGCTCCATAGGGGGCGGGATTGTCCACCGATCCACCCCTGAACACCGCCGAGCCGGCCACCAGCACATCAGCCCCGGCCGCCGCCACCAGAGGCGCGGTTTCGGGTGTGACCCCGCCATCGATCTCGATGTGAACCGGCCGGTCTCCGATCAGATCGCGCAATGCGCGGACCTTTTCCACCTGGGAGGCGATGAAGCTCTGCCCCCCGAAGCCGGGGTTCACCGTCATCACGCAGACCAGATCGATGGAGTCGAGCAGATGGGAGACGGCATCCAGCCCCGTGCCGGGATTCAGGGCAAGCCCCGCCCGGGCCCCTGTTGCGCGGATTGCCTGGAGGGTGCGGTGAATATGGGGCCCGGCCTCGAGATGGGCCGTGATGATGTCGGCCCCGGCCTCTGCGAAGGCGTCGATATAGGGATCGACCGGCGCGATCATGAGGTGCACATCCATCACACCCCGGACATGGGGCCGGATCGCCTTTACCATCGCCGGCCCGAAAGTGAGGTTGGGCACGAAATGGCCGTCCATCACATCCACATGCACCCAGTCCGCGCCCTGTTCCTCCACCGCCCGGCACTCGGCCCCGATGGCGGCGAAATCGGCCGACAGGATGGAGGGGGCGATCTTTATGGCGCGGTCAAAGGGCATCTGGGCCTCCCGGATGAGATGGGGCACCTCTAGCGTCGGCGGCATGGCGCGTAAAGGGCGGCGTCAGCCCAGGCGCGCGCCCCAATGCTCGGCCCGGACCCATGACATGAGATCCTCGCGCGTGGGCTCCATACCCCGGGCAATGCCCGCCATTCGCCAGGCGATGCACAGCATGCACGACAGCAGCGGCGCGTCGCCCACAAGCGGCCGGTCACGGATCGGGCGCAACGAAGGCAGGCCGGTGCCAAGGATCACGACCGCATCCGCCCCGGTCTCCGCCACCTCGTCGAGGACGGGCGGCACCGCCTCCGAGGGCAGGCTGTAGATCGGGTGGAAGGCGGTGGATTCGCGAAAGGCCGAAGGCTTCGCCACCACCTCGAAGCCCCGCTCGGCCCAATAGACCGCGCTCGCGTCGTTGAGCGACTGATGATAGGGGGTCACCAGCGCGATGCGGCGCGCCCCGAGGACGCCCAGCGCATCGACAACGGCCGTGGCGGCGGTAATCACGGGCACGCCTGCCTGTTCGGTCAGGGCCGCGAGTGTGCTGTCCTCCCGTGTGGCCCCGGCCAGATAGGAGGCACCCGTGCAGGCAAAGCCGATCGCGCCCACGGGCGCGTTGGCGAACTGGGCCAGCGCCTTGTCGTAATTGTCGAAATAATCGTGCAGGCGGGCGTCTATCGTGCCCTTGTCCGACATCAGCCTGCCGTTGATCCAGGCCATTCCCGGAGGCGTCAGGATGGCCATTTCAGGCTCGACCGTGGTGTTGGCCTGGGGCGTGAACACCCCCATCAGTCCTTTCGGCGCGTATTCCAGCGTCATGGCTTTCCTCCGGGTCAGGCGACCTTGGCCGCCAGCCGCAACCCCTCGATCATCGAGGAGCGCAGCAGATGGGCATGCAGCTTTTCGCGATCGGCGGCGATGGCCTGAAGCCCGGCCAGAATCTCGCGTCGCTTCGCAGGATCGCGCTCGCGCATCCGCGCGCGATTGCGGTCGGCCTGTGCCAGGATCTGCTCGCGGGCAACGGGGCGGCGGCGGCGGTCGTAAAGGTCCAGCCGCGACAGCCCCGCGCCCCGGCGCAGCATGTCGCCCAGCGCAGCCGAGAGCTCGAAGGCATCGTGAATGCCGCCATTCAGCCCCATGCCGCCCGAAGGATTGTTGAGATGGGCGGCATCGCCCGCCAGCGCCACGCGCCCCACCCTGTAACTGGGCACGATGCGCTGATGCACGCGGTAGGGGCGCTTTTCCATCACCTCATAGGGCTCGCCCCTGGGCACGACCACTTGCAGCGATTCCTCGATCGCCTCGTCGGTCATCTGGTCCTCGATCGAGACATCCTCGCGCGGATAGATCGACACGCGCCAGCGCCCGGGCACCTTCAGAAGGCTGAAATTGCCACCATCCTTCCAGCAATAGCTCACATTCGACAGGCCCTCGAGATGCTCCTCGAAGGGGAAGGTGGTGGTCACGAGAAGGGTCGTCTCGGGATAGGTCTGCCCGTCGAATTCAAGCCCCAGCGCCGCGCGCACCATGCTGCGCGCACCATCTGCCCCGATGACGAAGCGCGCACGGATATCCTCGCGCGCGCCAGTGCCGTCCTGCTCCACGCTCAGGGTCGCGCCCAGATCGTCCTGGGCAAGCGCCACGCCCTTCCAGCCAAAGCGCAGCGCGACATTTCCCTCGCGCGTCAGCCGCTCGACCAGAAGTTGCGACAGCTTCCATTGCTCGCATTGCAGCCGGTAGGGATGTGCCGTCTCGTTGGCCAGTACCGACAGGTCGAACACCGCCCGGTCACCCGACGGGTGCAGCCTGATCTGCCAGTCGGGGCAGATCAGCCCACGCGCGACCAGCGCGCCACCAAGACCCACCTGATCGAGCATGTCCAGCGTGGGGGGGTGAAAGGTGGATGCGCGCAGGTCTTCGGAGACGCCCGCAGCCTGTTCGAGGACTTGCACCGAGATCCCCTGCTGCGCCAGAAGCCATGCCAGCGTCAGGGCCACGGGGCCGCCACCGGCAATCGCCACCTCGCAATCATGGACAGGTTGCGCGTTCATCGGTCCCTCCGGCGTATGGTTGGCGTGTGGCAGGGGCGAGCTGGATGCTGCGGTCACACTTGTCTTATTCTTACGACATGTTACTGTGCAAGGCAAATACACATCGAGGTCCACCATGAACGCAAATGTCGCCCCCGAGCGGGTTGTCAGCCTGATTGACGGGGAATGGGTGGATGCGCGCGGCCCGCGCCTTGCCATACATTACCCCGCAACCGGCGCCCAGGTTTCCGAGCTGGCCGAAGCCGATGCCGAGGAGGTGGATCGCGCGGTCCGCGCCGCCCGCCGCGCCTTCGAGAACCGCAGCTGGAGCCGGATGCCCGTGGAGGCGCGTCAGGCGCTGCTGATGAAATGCCACGATATCGTGCTGGCCCATGCCGACGAGCTTGCCCTTCTGGAATGCCTCAACCTTGGCGTTTCGCTGCGCGAACTCAAGGAGCGCCACATCCGGCGCGCGGCGTTCAACTTCCGCTTTTTCTCCGAGGTGATCGGGCAGGGCGCGGGCGAGGTCTACGACCAGACCGCCGGATATCGCAGCATCGTCGTGCGCGAGCCGGTGGGGGTGGCCGCCCTGATCGCACCGTGGAACGCTCCGACTGCGCTTGCCTCGATGAAGGTCGCGGCAGCCCTCGCCTTCGGCAATACCTGCGTGCTCAAGCCCTCCGAGCAGACGCCACTGGCGCTGGCCCGGTTCGTGGAGCTTCTGCATGAGGCCGGCGTGCCGCCCGGTGTGGTGAACCTCGTCAACGGTCGCGGTCCGGTCACCGGCGCGGCGCTGGTCGCCAATCCGGAGGTCGACCTGATCAGCTTTACCGGTGGCACCGAGACCGGGCGGGCCATCATGGCCGAGGCGGGGCGCAGGCTGAAGCCGTGCACCATGGAACTGGGCGGCAAGTCGGCCAACATCATCTTTGCCAGCGCGGACTACGACCGCGCCCTTGACGCGGCCCTTGCATCGATCTTCTCCAACAACGGCCAGCAATGCCTCGCAGGCTCGCGCATCCTGGTGGAAAAGCCGATCGCAGATCGCTTCATCGCCGATTTCACCGCCCGCGCGGCGCGCATCCGCATCGGTGACCCGATGGACGAAGCGACGGAACTGGGCCCGCTTGCCTCGGCCGGGCATCGCGATCGGGTGCTGTCCTATGCGGGGATCGCCCGTAGCGAGGGCCTTGAGATCCTTCATGGCGGTGCCGCGCCCCAGGGTCTGCCGGAGGCGTTGTGGGGGGGCTATTTCGTGCAGCCCACCGTGGCGCTTGCCCCCACGAATGGGGCCCGCACCTGCCAGGAAGAGATCTTCGGCCCCTTTGCTACCATCCAGGTCTTTGACGGCTATGCCGAGGCGATGGACAAGGCCAACGACACCGCATTCGGCCTTGTGTCCTATGTCTGGTCCGACCACCTGCCCACGATCGAGCGGGCCACCCGTGACCTGCGCTCGGGCGTCGTCTGGGTGAATACCACCATGACACGGGAACTGCGTGCGCCCTTTGGCGGCTACAAGGATTCGGGTGTGGGCCGCGAATCGGGGCCCGCCTGCCGGGACTTCTATACCGAGGCCAAGACGATCACCGTGCCGGCCGAGCCGATCACCCCGCGCCGCCTTGGTGCCTGAGCTGACCATCCGGCCCCCAATGGGGCCGGGTGCATGTCAGTGCCCGTCGAAGGCGCACAGGGCATGGACCTTCATGCCCATCTCCTGCAGCCTTCGCGCGCCGCCCAGGTCGGGCAGGTCGATGACGAAGGCGCATCCCGCCACCTCGCCACCCAGCCGCTCGATCAGCCTGATGCCGGCTTCGGCTGTGCCGCCGGTTGCCAGAAGGTCATCCACCAGCAGCACCTTCTCACCGGGCTGAATGGCATCGTCATGCACCTCCATCACCGCCTCGCCGTATTCCAGCGTGTAGTCCTGGGCGATGGTGGTGCCGGGCAGTTTGCCCTTCTTGCGGATGGGCACAAAGCCGGTGCCAAGCTGGTGGGCAACGGCACCGCCGAGGATGAACCCCCGCGCCTCCAATCCGGCCACCTTGTCGATGCGCAGGCCCGCATAGGGCAGCAGCAACTGGTCAACCGCCATGCGAAACCCGCGCGGGTCGGCAAAGAGCGTGGTGACATCCCGGAAGAGGATACCTTCCTTGGGGAAATCCACGATGGTCCGGATGTAGTCCTCGATGGCCTTGCTCATGCCAGAACCCTCCCGGCGATGGCGTCCAGCCGGGCGACCATCGCCGGGTCGCGCAATTCTGGGGCGGTCAGCAGGGCATGATCCAGCGCGCGGTCGCAGCCATGGGGGCAGGGCGCGCGGTCGGGCCCCAGCAGGGCGGGCAGCCGGCGGATCAGCCCTCGCGCCTTGTCGGCGTTGCCGGTCAGTGTGGCAATGATGGAGGTGATGTCGACGGCCCCGTGATCGGGGTGCCAGCTGTCATAGTCGGTGACCATCGCGACCGGGCAGTAGCAGATCTCCGCCTCCCGGGCGAGGGCGGCCTCGGGCATGTTGGTCATCCCGATGACATCCGCGCCCAGAACCTCGCGGTAGAGCTTCGATTCCGCCATGGTCGAAAACTGCGGCCCTTCCATCGCCAGATAGGTGCCGCCTCTGTGTACGGTAATTCCGGCGTCGCCTGCTGCCGTCTCCACCGCGTCGGCCAGGCGGGGGCAGGTGGGATGGGCGATGCTGACATGGGCGACGCAACCGGGGCCGAAGAAGCTCTTGTCTCGATGCACGGTGCGGTCGATGAACTGGTCAACCAGCACGAAATCGCCCGGCGCCATTTCTTCCCGGAAGGAGCCGCAGGCCGAGACTGCGACGATATCCGTCACGCCCAGGCGCTTGAGCGCATCGATGTTGGCGCGATAGGGCACGGTGGAGGGGGTATGCACATGCCCGCGCCCGTGGCGCGGCAGAAAGGCGATGCGCACGCCCTCCAGCCGACCGACGAGGATCTCGTCCGATGGATCGCCCCAGGGGCTGGCGACTGCGGTCCATTCCGCCGCCTCGAGGCCGTCCATCTGATAGACGCCCGATCCGCCGATCACGCCGATGAATGTTTCCGTCATGTGAGTCCTGCCTTGCACCATGCGCGGTCAGCCTAGCCGCCCCTCTGCCGCGCGAAAAGGGGCTGGCGGTGGCTCATCAGGTCTTTGGACGACCCATCTGGAAGACGTCCGCCACGGCGGCATAATCGCGATAGCCCAGCCGAGACAGCGGCTGAAAGCGGGTAATGTCGAAGCGCCCCTCGATGATGCAATCGTCGCGCAGGTGGATGCCCGTCACCTCGCCGATCACAAGGAGGTTGTTATCGCCGCGCAGGTGCACGATCTCCACTTGGCGACATTCGAGATTGGCCGGCGCATCCGCGACCCGGGAGCAGGGGATCGTCTTGCATTCGGCGCGGTCGATTCCTGCCAGCGCGAACTCGTCTACCTCCCGGCCATAGGCACCCGAAGTCGCGTTCATCTTCTCGCGTGCGGCATATTCCACGATATTGGCGCAGAACACCCCGGTTTCGCGAATGTTGGAGACCGAATCCTTGCCGAAATCCCGGTCCGCCTTGGTTTCGGTGGAGGAAAAGATCACCTGCGGCGGCTCATAGGCCACTGCATTGAAGAAGGAATAGGGGGCAAGGTTCTCGCGTCCGTCCGCGCCACGCGTCGAAATCCAGCCGATGGGGCGGGGCGTGACGATCGCGCTGAACGGGTTGCGCGGCAGACCGTGGCCATCCTGTGGGCGATAGAACATGAGCCTTCTCCTTGGGCACCGTCCTAGCGCGGCCCCGCAGGCTTGGCCAGCGCAGGCCGCGCGTTGCCCCGGCATCGACCCCGTGCTAGGTGCGCGCCGCGTCGGGCAGGGAGGGCCGGATGATCACGCTGGCACCCGAAAGCCCCGAGGATGTCGCCGAAGTGGAGGCGCTGTTCGACCTTGCCTTCGCGCCGGGACGCGAGGCGCTTTCGTCCTATCGGCTGCGCGAGGGCGTGGCGCCGGTCGCGCCATTGTGCCTTGTCGCCCGCGATTCCGGGGGCTGGCTGGCCGGGGCGATCCGGTTCTGGCCCGTGGCGCTGGGCGATGGGGGGGTCGCGGGGCTGCTGCTGGGGCCGGTCGCGGTTCACCCCACCCGTCAGGGCGAGGGGGTTGGCGGGCTTCTGATCGAGGACAGCCTGGCCCGGGCGCGTGCGGCCGGATGGCAGCGGGTGCTGCTGGTGGGAGATGCGCCCTATTACGGCCGCTTCGGTTTTGCCCGGGTCTCGGGGCTGGATTTCCCCCCGCCCACGAACCCGGATCGCCTGCTGGGCCTCGAGCTGGTGCCCGGCGCACTGGAGGGGCTGCGCGGGCCGGTCGCCAGATGGACCGGGCCCCCGTCACCGGAGCAGGGAGACACCGTGCCGCGCGCACGCACTGCAACTGGCGATGTACCACCAACCGACTGGCCGGCCCCGCGCCGACGGGTGTGACGCGGCGACTTGGTGCGGCCCTGCAGGCCCGTCTATTTCGCGATCCACTGCGTCAGCGCCTCGCGGGCCGACGTCGCGCCCGCTGCCTCTGCCGCCTCGACCACGCCCCGCACCTCGCCGAGATCGGCGCGGCGCAACAGGTGCTTGATCGGCCCGACGGAGGCCGGGCGCATCGACAGGCTGCGAAACCCGATCGCGGCGAGGCAAAGCGCCTCCAGCGGGCGCCCTGCGTCTTCGCCACAGAACGACACCGGCGTTCCGTTTGCGGTGCACCGGGCCAGAATCTGGCGCAGGAAGCTCAGATAGGAATAGCTCAGCACGTCATAGCGCCGCCGAACCAGCTCGTTCTCGCGGTCGGCGGCAAAGAAGAACTGCCGCAGGTCGTTCCCGCCGATGGAGATGAAATCGACCTCGCGGAAGAAGCGGTCCGAGGCAAAGGCAAGAGAAGGCGTCTCGAGCATCGCGCCAACATGCAGCGTCTCGGGCACCTCAAGGCCCCGTGCGCGCTCGCGCTCCGCCTCTTCGCGCAGGCGGTCACGGGCCTCGAAGAACTCGGCGGCCTCGGTCACGAAGGGGAACATCACCCGCAGCGGACGGCCTGCCGCCGCGCGCAGAAGCGCCTGCAGCTGCATCCGCAGGATACCGCGCCGGTCCAGCCCCACCCGGATCGCGCGCCAGCCCATGGCCGGGTTGGGCTCGTTGGGGCGGCGCATGTAGGGCACCACCTTGTCCGATCCGATGTCGAGGGTGCGGAACACGACCGGCAGGCCCTGCGCCGCATCGAGGACACGCCCGTAGATCGTGACAAGTTCGGAGCGTTTGGGCACGGTGCGGCGCGTGAGAAACTGCAGCTCGGTGCGGAACAGGCCAACGCCTTCCGCCCCCGAGTCCTGAAGGCTGGGCAGATCGGCCATGATGCCCGCGTTCATGTGCAGCGACACGCGCACGCCATCGCGGCTTTCGGCGGGCTTGTCGCGGATGGTGCGATAGCGCTCCTGCCGTTCGGCCTGCATGGCCATCTTGTCACGAAAGGCCGCCGCGACGCTCTCCTCGGGGCGCAGATGCACCACACCGTTGTCGCCGTCGATGATGATCGCGTCGCCGTTAAGCGCCTCTGTGGTGATGCGGGGGGCGTGGACGATCAGCGGAATTGCCAGTGCGCGCGCCACGATGGCGGCATGGCTGCCCACCGAGCCTTCCTCAAGGACCACGCCGCGCAGCTTCCGCCCGTATTCGAGCAACTCGCCCGGCCCGATATTGCGGGCGACAAGGATCGGATTCCTCGGCATCTCGCCGACTGCGGTCTGGCCCTGGCCGGTCAGCAGCCGCAGCAGGCGGTTGGACAGGTCGTCGAGATCGGACAGACGGTCGCGCAGATAGGCATCGGGCACCCGCGACAGGCGCAGGCGCACGGCCGATTGTTCCTTTTCCACCGCGGCCTCGGCTGACAGGCCCCTCGCGATGTCCTCCTCGATCCGGCGGACCCATCCGCGGGAATTCGCGAACATGCGGTAGGTCTCCAGCACCTTCACATGGGCCGCGTCCGCCTGGCTGGCATCGACCACGCTCAGCATGTCCTCGACATTGCCGCGCAGCCGGTCCAGCGCCTCGTGCAGCCGCGCGGTCTCGGCCACGGGGTCGTCGGCCACGGGATTGGTCACGACCACGCGCGGCTCGTGCAACAGGACTTGGCCTTCTGCGGTGCCTTCCTGCCCCACCCCTCCCCGGATCATGACCGGCAGCTTGTGCGGGGCGGCCAGCGCCTCCCCCTCTCCGACAAAGGCACCGAGCTCGCCCATCTCGGCCAGAACCATGGCCACGACCTCGAGGGCGTAGATCTCATCGTCACTATAGAGCCGGCCCTTGCGGGATTGCACCACCAGTACCCCGCGTGTCTCTCCAAGGCGCTGGATCGGCACACCGAGGAACGACGAATACACCTCTTCGCCCGTCTCGGGCATGAAGCGGAATCCCCGCTCTCGGGGCGCGTCGGCGCTGTTGACGGGCCTCGCCTCGCGGGCGACGCGGCCCACCAGCCCCTCGCTCAGGCGCAGCCGGGTCTTGTGCACGGCCTGGGGGTTGAGGCCCTCCGTCGCGCACAGCTCCAGTGTCCGGAGGTCGCGCATGAGGTAGATTGAGCACACATCCGTGCCCATGTCGTCCGCGATCAGCCGCACGATCTGGTCGAGGCGCTTCTGCCCCTCGGCAACTTCGGCGAGTGAGTCGCGCAGGCGCCGCAGCAGGCGACGCGAATCCGATTGCGTCCTATGCGGCATGGCCGGTCGCCCCGGGCATCGCCTCAGCCCGCCTTGTCGAGTTCGAAGGCGTCATGCAATGTCTGGACCGCAAGCTCCATGTACTTGCGATCCACAAGGACCGAGATCTTGATCTCGGAGGTGGTGATGACCTTGATGTTGATCCCTTCGTCGGCAAGGGCACGGAACATCCGCGCGGCCACGCCGGCATGGCTGCGCATGCCGATCCCCACGACCGAGATCTTGGCCACGTCGGTATCGGTCACGACATTGGCGAATGCGAGCCCGCCCTCGGCCGCCGCCGCGCGCAGCGCCTTCTCGGCGCGCGTGACCTGATCGACCGGGCAGGAGAAGGTCATGTCGGTGCGCCCCTCCTCGGAGATGTTCTGGACGATCATGTCCACGTTTACCCCCGCCTCTCCGAGGGGGCCGAAGATCGCCGCGGCGATCCCGGGCCGGTCCTCCACCGACAGCAACGTGACCTTGGCCTCGTCACGCGAATGGGCGATGCCGGAGATGATCCTGCTTTCCATGATGTCCTCCTCGTCGCAGACCAGCGTGCCGGGCGCATCGCCGAAGCTGGACAAAACCTGAAGCCGCACGCGATAGCGCATCGCAAGCTCGACCGAGCGTGTCTGCAGCACCTTCGCGCCGAGGCTGGCCAGTTCCAGCATCTCCTCATAGGAGATACGGTCAAGTTTGCGGGCCTTGCCGGTGATGCGCGGGTCGGTGGTATAGACGCCATCGACATCGGTGTAGATGTCGCAGCGCTCGGCTCCGAATGCTGCGGCAAAGGCCACCGCGCTTGTGTCCGAGCCACCCCGGCCCAGCGTGGTGATCCGCCCCTCGGGGCTGATGCCCTGAAAGCCTGCGATCACCGCCACCTGCATGCCGGCCGCGAAACGCGCGTCGATCCGCTCACGCGGGATGGCCAGGATCCGGGCGGCACCGTGGGCCGAGGTCGTCTCCAGGGGTACCTGCCAGCCCTGCCAGCTGCGTGCCTCCACCTGCATCTCCTGCAGGGTCAGGGCCATCAGCCCGGCGGTGACATTCTCGCCCGACGAGACGACGGCATCGTATTCACGGGCATCCGAGAGGGCGGAGACCTCGTTCACCCAGCCCACAAGCTCGTTGGTGCGTCCGGCCATGGCCGATACCACGACAATCACACGGTGCCCCGCCTCGACCTCACGCAGGACCTTGCCCGCCGCATTCCGGATGCGGGCAAGGTCGGCGACGGAGGTTCCGCCGAACTTCATCACAAGGAGGGACATGACCCATATTCCCGACTGGCCGACGGGCATGACGTTTACGCGCGCCCCGGGGCAAGGGCAAGGGCGGGGGCGCGGTGAATGAGGCCCGGCGAATCAGTGGGCATCAGAAATATGGTTCCCCGATGGGCGCGATATGCAAGAAAATGGACGTCTGTAAACCTTATTTTCGGACAGTATCCGGAACGATGGCCTGAACGCGACTCGACAGCGGGAAGTCGGTCCATTGGCGCCATCCTGCGCAAGACAACCGTTCCATCCACCGCTCCGGGGGGCTTTGCAGGGGCGTCGCGTTCTCCCTAATTCTCGGCCACCGCGCCGCTTTCCGCGCCGCCAGTTGTCACCGGGAGTTTTCCATGCTGCGCACATCCGCACTCACCCTCGCCATCCTGGCCCTGCCCGCAAGCCTGCTTGCCGCTCCGGAAGGATGGGCCCCCCTTCTCGAACCCGAGGGGCTTGCCGAACTGCTGGCCCGTGACGGTTCCATCCGAGTCGTCCATGTCAGCGGCGACTTTGCCGCAGGCCACATCCCCGGCGCCGCCTTTGCCGCCTATCCCGAATGGCGTGGTCCGTCCGACAACCCGGGCGCGCTTCGCGAGCTGCCGCATTTCGCCGAGCTGCTGCGCGATCTGGGGATCACGGCGGATACGCCCGTGGCGGTGGTCCATGGCGGTGCCAACCCCACGGACATGGGCACCGCCGCCCGCGTCTTCTGGACTTTGCGCTCGCTGGGCGTCGAGGATCTGGCGCTGGTCAATGGCGGTTTCGCCGCCTGGCAGGCGGCCGGGCTGCCCGTGTCCACCGCGCCCGCTCAGATCACCCGCTCGGGCTTCGAGCCAAGCTGGAGCGATGAATGGCGCATCGACACCGCCGAAGTCGCGGAACTCGTCCAGTCGGGAGATGCGCGCCTGATCGACGCAAGGCCGCTCGGGTTCTTCGAGGGCCGGACATGGTCCATCGCACGGCCCGGCACCATTCGCGGGGCCGATCACCTGACCTTCGAGCAATGGTTCGACGGCAACCGCATGGTGGATGCCGCCAGCGCCCGCACCATCGCCGAGCAGGCTGGCCAGACAGATGCGCCGGTGACGGTGTCCTTCTGCAACACGGGCCATTGGGCGGCGATCAACTGGTTCGCGCTGAGCGAACTGGCCGGCGTGCCCAATACCCGCCTCTACGCAGAGAGCATGGCCGAATACACTGCTCAGGGCCTGCCGCTGGACAATGAGCCGGGTCGGCTTTCGGTCATTCTGGAGAATTCCCGCCGCTGGGTCGGCGGGCTGTTCTGAGGCCGGGCATGGGCATCCATCGTATCGGGGTGGTCCTGACGGGCCTTGTCCTCACCTTCGGGGTTCTGGCGCTTGCCGGGCCCCGGGCGGCCCTGCTTGTGTCCCTTGGCCTCGGCTTTGGCCTGGTTCTGGAGGGTCTGCGGTTCGGCTTTGCCGGGCCGTGGCGGCTTATCGTGACGGAACGGGACGGACGTGGTCTGATGGCGCAGCTTCTGGCGATCGGCCTGACGGCGGCGGTGGCGCTTCCGCTGCTGGCGGCGGCACCGGGCGAGCTGGCAGGGGCGCATGCCCCCGTCGGCCCGGCCATGATCGCGGGCGCTTTCGTCTTCGGGATGGCCATGCAGATCGTGATGGGCTGCGGCTCTGGTACGCTTGTGAATGCCGGGAGCGGCAATCTTGTAGGCCTTGTGGCGCTGGCGACCTTTGTCGCGGGCAG
>JAFIEC010000260.1 GCA_020832725.1 Paracoccaceae bacterium
ACCATGACCGCGCTGCCGGGCACACCGGCAATCCAGAATGCGATCCCGATGCCCTATTTTGGCACGACGCCCTTTGCCGCGCCGGGACTGGGGCTGATCACGGGAGCACTGATGTTGGGCCTTGGCTGGGCCTGGCTGGAATGGCGTGCACAGAAGATGGGCCCGGGCTATGGCGAGGGTGCCTCACCGCAGAACTACCGGGACGCGGGCACAGCGCCCGGGCTGGGCGTCGCAGCGACCCCGCTGGTGCTGGTGCTGGTACTCAACCTCGCCTTCACTTTCGCGGTGATCCCGGCGCTGGACACCGAATTTCTCGCGCTGCCCGAATTCGGCGCAACCGATGTCGGCGCATTGCGCGGAGTTTGGTCGATCATCTCGGCACTGACACTGGCCTCGTTGATGCTTGTTGCCCTGAACTGGCATCGGCTGGCCGAGGGGCTGGGGGGGACGCTGGATCAGGGCGCGCGGGACTCGCTGCTGCCGATCTTCAACACCGCAAGCCTCGTGGGCTTTGGCGCGGTGATCGCCTCGCTCTCGGCGTTCGGGCTGATCCGGGACTGGGTCGTCACCATCGGCGGGGACAACCCGCTGATCTCGCTGGCGGTAGGCACGAGCCTGCTGGCCGGGATGACGGGCTCCGCCTCTGGGGGCATGTCCATCGCGCTGTCGACGCTCGGCGAGACCTATCTGGAGATGGGGCTTGCTGCTGGCATCTCCCCCGAATTGCTGCATCGGGTAACGGCGGTGGCTACGGGCGGGCTGGACGCACTGCCACATAATGGCGCGGTGATCACTCTGCTGACGATCTGCGGGCTCACACATCGTGAGGCCTATCGCGACATTGCGGTGGTGGCGTTGGTGATCCCGGTCTTTGCGCTCCTGGTTCTGGTGACGTTGGGCACGCTCCTTGGCAGCTTCTGACAAGGCGCGTGCCTGGAGGCGCAGCCGTGGCCGGTCGTGGCGAATTGGGGAACACCCGGCTCTGGACGCTCGCTGACGACAGGAGGAGGTTGTTGGCATATATTGCCAATGAGCCGCAGGAGAGCCACATGGCCATGCGCGCCGATGCCGTCAGGCTGGAGGTCCGCCACGGCGCGGTGGCGAGCTGCCGGCGGCGGAGGTGGAGGCGTGAAGAATGACCACGGAAAGCCATGGATCGTGGGTACCCGCTCCTCAGGAGAAACCGGCCGTTCTCGCGCGCGCGATGCACCTTCGCGTCCAATCCTCGACCGACCTGAAGGGCGGGAAGCTGCCTGACGACGCCGCACCAGTGCGTCCTCAGCATGCTGTGCAAGAGGCCGCTTGATCCTTTCGAGACCTACCCGGTCACAAGTCCATCCCCCACCACGATCTGTCGCCGACAGCGCGCCGCAATCTTCTCGTCATGGGTAGAGATCAGGAAAGTCGTGTCCTCATCCCTGTTGATTTCCTCGATCAGGTCCATGACCTGCTGGGCAGACGCACGATCCAGGTTGCCCGTCGGCTCGTCTGCAAGCACCAGTTCAGGGCTGTTCATCAAGGCTCGCGCGACGGCAACGCGCTGCTTCTGGCCGCCGGACAGCTTGGTAGTCTGAAACCCCATGCGGCTTTCAAGCCCCACCCGCACCAGCAACTCGCGTCCGCGCGCCCGTGCGGCTGGGGTCTCGCGCCCCGCGCGGACAGCTGTCGGGAAGATGACGTTTTCGAGCGCGGTGAAGTCGGGCAGCAGGTTGTGGAATTGAAAGACAAAGCCGATGTGGCGGTTGCGGAACTCTGTGAGCGCGGCATCATTGGCGACCACCAGATCCCTGCCCAGCATCCAGTGACTGCCCGATGTCGGCTTCATCAATGTGCCGAGAATGGTCAGGAGCGTGCTCTTTCCTGACCCCGATGGGCCAAGCAGGGCGGCCATCTCTCCCGTCTCCAGTGACAAGGACAGCCCGCGCAACACATGGGTCGCAGCCTCACCTTCACCGAAGGTCTTGGTGAGATCGGACACTTCCAGCAGCGCGGTCATTGCCCGATAGCCTGAACCGGATCAACCCGGGCCGCCGACCTTGCCGGAAGGATGGAGGCCAGGATGGCGCCGATCACTGTCAGCATGATCGCCAGCCCGTAAGACCCCTGTGTGATATCCATCGGCAAGGTACCCGAGACAAATTCATCGCGGCGCGGAAACGGCAGCAGCGCCAGATAACCAAGTGTCGCGCCGGTCACGCCACCCAGAAGCCCCACCAGCGCGCCCTGGGTGACGAAGACGAACACCACAAATCCGCGCCCGGCCCCCATCGCCCGCATGATACCGATCTCGGGGCGGCGCCGGTACGTGGACAGAAGCAGCGCCGAGGCGACACCGATCACAATGGTGATCAATGCGAAGCTCTTGAGGAAGTATCCTGTCTGCGCCTGCGCGTTCAGCGCCTCCATCAACTGCTCGGCTCCGTCAGTCCAGGGCACCGCATCAAGTCCCGTAAGCGCGCGGATGCGCAGGGCCGTGGCATCTGCCGCATTCAGGTCGTCAAGCTTGATCTCGATCCGCGTGACACCTTGTGGCAGGGCAAAGAGCGTGCGCGCCGTGGGCAGGCTTACAAAGACGCTGGAGCGGTCCAGCATGCCGGTTCCGGTCTGGAAGATGCCGCCCAGTGTCAGAACCGCTGTCACCCCGTTGGACGACTGCAACCGCAGCACCTGCCCGACCGACAGATCAAGGTCTTCAGCAAGCCTTCGGCCCAGAACCACCACGCCGGATCCCAGTCGCGCCGACCCGGCAACAATGTAGCCCTCGAGGTCGAGGATGGCCGATTCCCGGCCGAGTTCCAAACCCGTCACGCTGACCTGCGCCACCTGCGCCCCGCGCGTCAGAAATCCCGCACCGGTAATCTGGGGCGACACGGCCCTGATGCCGGGAACGGTCTCGATCAGCGGCACCCAGGTTTCTGTATCTCGCAGGGTAGCGGTGCGCTGGCGCCCCTGTTCGATCGCGGCCAGAAGAAACCCGTCGGAAGCGATCAGGATCGCTGGGTCTTCGATTTCCGCCTCGACCGTGACATGGCTGATATCGCCCACGGTGCGGGACAGGATGAACTCGGCCAACCCCCCGATCAGCGCCGACATGAAGATGAAGATGAACACGCCAACAGCCACGCCCGATACCAGAAGAGCGGTCTGGGCCTTGCTGGCGGTCAGATAGCGCATCGCAATCTTGAGCCCGTAAAGCATCAGGGCGCGTCCGACCTGATGCGCAGGCCATCGCTGACGCTTGTGGCGTCGATGATCACCCAATCGCCGGGTGACAGCCCTTCGGTCACGACAAGCCGGGCAGCGGGCCAGTCGATCACGCTGACCGGCTGGAGCCGGGCGGCCCCGTCCCGCGCAAGAAAGACCGCAGTGCCGCCATTTTCGCTCTGCAACGCTGTGCGCGGAACGGTCATTGCCGCATCGCGCTGATCGACCAGGATATTGGCGGTAACAGTCAGACCGACAGGGGCGCTGACGGCCGTGTCGAAACCGATCCTCACAGACAGGCCACCGGTGGCCGCATCGACCCGGCCTGCAACCGTCCTGACAGTTCCGGTCCGCGTCTGGGTCTCCCCCGAAAAACGCAGGACTGTCGGTTGGCCAACGGCAACCTGACTGGCATAGGCCTCGTCCACATCGGTTTCGACAATAAGGTCGTCCAGATCCGCGAGGGTCATCAGCACGGTTGCCGTGTCCGCGATCTGACCCACCTCGGCATTCATTGCCACGATCGTTCCAGCGATCGGGGCACGCAATGTATGGCGGTCCAGTTGCACTTGAGCCTGTTCCAGAAGCGCCGTCATGCGGGCAACTTCCTGAATGGCGGATTGCACCGCGCGCCGGTCGGCCTCTAGCGCGACAGCGCTTATGTTCGGCCCCAATTCCAGCGAGCGTGCATAGGTTGCTCGGGCCTGTTCCTCTGCGACCAGTGCAGCATCAAGCCCTGCGAGGGCCTGACGCACGACGGCGTCCTGAGCGGTTGTGTCGATCCGGGCCAAGACCTGCCCGGCGTCCACCCGCTGCCCCTCGATGACTGCCACGTGAGTCAGGCTGCCACTGATGAGCACCCGAACATCAACCGAATGCACCGCCGCGATCCGGCCATTGACAGCAAGCAGACGTGTGACCGGGGCCATGGTGACCTGCTCGACCGCGACAGGTACCAGAGCAGGCGTCCAGGGTTGCAGGTAAGCGAGGCCCCCCGCGAGCACGCCAACCACCCCTCCGGTCAGCCAGAGGAACCAACGACGACGTCGCGCGCCGGGTGGCGGTTCTGATGACTTGCGAAGTGCGAGGAGACGAGAAGAGGACACCTCTGCCGGTGTTTGAACCACCGGTAGTCCTTAGGAACGTCTGATCAACGCGTTCGGCTGCGCCGAGACGGCGGTGTGAGCGCCGTTTCGGGTGGCTGGCAGCGTTCTGAGGGCGGATTCCGCCGCTTCAGACGCGCCAGAATGGCGGCCCAGCCGCTTCCGGACAGACTCGT
>JAFIEC010000268.1 GCA_020832725.1 Paracoccaceae bacterium
AGACAGGTTTCATCCTTCGTTTCGGAGGCATGATGGGCGAGATCGACGAAATCGTAGGCCAGCGCATAAAGGCTCTTCGCCTGGCGCGTGGGCTGAGTCAGGCCGATCTGGGCGTGCAGGTGGGTGTCACGGCCCAGCAGATCCAGAAATACGAAAACGCCCAGAACCGCGTCAGTGCATCGCGGCTCATGAACATCGCAGCCGTGATGGGCGTCGCGCCCGCGCATTTCTTTGGCGATATGCGCGTCAACGGCAGGACCTCGGGCCCTGACCTTCTCTCGGATTCGCGGGCCATGTCGCTGTTGCGAGCCTTTTCCCGGATGCCCGAAGCGCAGAAGTCTGCGCTTCTGTCCATGGCAGAGGCGATGGGCGGAGACGGGACGCGGACGCCTCTCGGGGGCTGACCGCCGCAACTGGAGCCATGCCATGGACCTGGTCGACCTCAGCACCCTGGCGGTCGAAGACCTCCCCTTCAGCAACTTCCTCGATCAGGTCTGCGAACGGTTCGGCGTGGATTATGCCGCCTATGCCGGTCAGAGCCCGCTCGATGGCGGGGTGCATGCCTTTGTCACCTATCCCGACAGCTGGAAATCCCACTACACCGAGCAGGGCTTTCACCGGATGGACCCGACATTGCTGACCGCCCGGCGCAGCATAGCGCCCGTGGACTGGCGCCGCCTGGACCGGGGCACGCCGGGCTATGGCAAGGTGTTCCGCGACGCCCATGATTTCGGCATTTCCGAGCAGGGTCTGACGATTCCCGTGCGCGGCCCCTTCGGCGATATCGGCATGCTCAGCGTAACGCGGCGATGTCGGCCCGGAGACTGGGATCGCCTTGTGCGGCATGTCGTGGGCGACCTGCAATCGGTGGCAGTGTTCATGCATGACGCTGTCATGCGTACCGATGTGCTGGGCCGCGCGCTGCGGCATCCGACGCTTTCGACCAGAGAGAGCGAGATCCTGCAATGGGTGGCGGCGGGCAAGTCGCAACAGGATGTGGCAGACATCCTGACCATCTCGCACCGCACCGTCGAGGTGCATCTGCGCTCTGCCCGGGAGAAGCTGGGGGCGCTGACCACCGCCCAGGCCGTGGCGCGGGCGATCTCCTCGGGCATCATCTATCCGGCCTGATCCGCGCGGCAATCGCCCTGTGGGCGAGTGCACTCTTGGGTTGTCGTTTTTTGCGCGAGCTACGGGTTTTCCCGAATAGATGCCGCATGCCATCGTCCCTAGCATCTGTTCACCACATGGAAACAGGAGAGCCCGGGATGATCGTTATTGTTGATGCCCTCAACCGTTCGCGGTTTGAAGAGGTGCTTGATCAGATGTTTCGTCTGCGCGCCCGCGTGTTCGAGGGGCGGCTTGGCTGGGAGGTGACCGTTTCCGAGGGCCGGGAGATCGACCAGTTCGACGCTCTCGACCCGGCCTATGTGATCGGTCTGGACGACGATGGACATGTTGTCGCCTGCGCGCGCCTGTTGCAGACGACAGGTCCGCACATGCTGTCGGATGTCTTCCATGGCATCCTCCGTGGAGAGTCGCCGCTGCGTTCCGCGACCTTGTGGGAATCCACCCGCTTTTGCGTGGATACCGAGCGGTTGGGCCGGGGGCGGGGGCCGAACACCGTGTCTCACGCGACCATCGAACTGATGATCGGCACGCTTGAATATGCCCGCAGCGCCGGGATCGAGGATATCGTGACCGTCATCGACCCGATCATGGACCGGCTCCTGAAGCGGTCCAACAACGCCCCCTACGGCTATGTCGGAGAGGCGACGCCCATGGGCAAGGTGCCCGCGATGGCCGCGCTTCTGGACTGCACGCCCGAACGGATCGCGCGCCTGCGCGCCTTCGCAGGGATCGAGGGCGAGGTCCTCGCCAGCGAGGAGGCGGCACTCGCCAGGTTCCAGAGGGTCAGGGCAAAGGCGGCTGGCACTGGCCTGTACGCGCCTGTGCCCGTGGCGGCTGCGGACGTGGTCGCCTATTGCCGTGCACAGATCGCCGATGCTGCAGACCCGCAGGAAAAGGCCGCAGCGCTGGAACTGGTGGCCGAGGTGGCCCGCACCACCGGCCTTGCGGCCCTGTCCGAACTGGTACGCTGCGAAAGCCACTGACGGCGGGACGCCTGCAACAAAGCAAAAGGCCCCCGGGGAAGGGGGCCTTATTCAACTGTTCTCATCTTGCCTGAGATGGGGCCGCGTGATCGCGGCGCTCAGCCGCGCGACCACCAGCCACGCTTCTTTTGCGCAGGCGGGGTGGCTGTGCTTTCATCCACGATCGGCCCTGCAACAGGTGCCGTGACAGAGGGTGCTGCGGCCGCGACATCCTCATGCGCGACAGGTCCCGCTGCAGGCATCGTGGCGACCACAGGTTCCTTTTCGGCAACGGCTGCCACTGGCGCGGGCGCATCTTGCGCCGGGACCGTTGCGGCCGCGTCGGGGCCGGGGGCCGCTGCGCCCGCCTCGGCAGGTTCAGCCGCCTTCTTGCTCCGCGACCGGCTGGAGGTGCCGCGCTTTGCAGCGGGCTTCTTGGCCGCTGCCTTCCCGCCCGCCTCGTCGCCGACTGCGGCGCTTTCGGCTTCGGGCGCGTCCTCCTTGGGCTTCTTCGCAGTCTTGGGCTTGCTGCGCGACGACGTGCTGGAACGGGACCGCGAGGGCTTGGTCGGTGCCGTCTCTTCGGCAGCCGCCTCGGCAGGGGCTTCGACCGGAGCGCTGTGCGGTGCCTCCACTACGGGCTCCCCGCCGGCTTCGGCGGCGGCAACGGGCTCTTCGGGGGTGAGGTCATCCGCCTCCATGGCGGCTTCCTCGCCTCCATCGTCGTCGCCGCTGCCCTCGTCATCGCGGCCTTCGCCCTGTCCGGCCCCCTTGCTCCCGCGTGAGCGGGAACGGCGGCGGCGGCGAGAGCGCTTCTTCTTGGGCTTGTCGTCCTCTTCCCCGGCCTCGCCTGCGGTGGTCTCGGTTTCGGCCTCTGCGTCGGCTTCGTCCTCATCCTCGAGGAGGAGATCGTCCTCCTCTTCTTCCTCGTTCGCGATCAGCGATGTCTCGACAGACACGACGGGCCGGATCTCGGCGATGCGACGGGTGGCGGTCTTGAACTTCTCGAGAGAGAAATCAGGGCTGACCAGAGACGGGTCGGCCTCAAGCCGGACGGCCAGGCCATACCGGCCCTCGATGCCCGCGATGTGTTCGCGCTTTTCGTTCATCAGGAAGTTGATGATCCCCACCGGGGCCCGCAACAACACTTCGCGTGACCGGTTGCGGGTGCCTTCTTCCTCGATCTGGCGCAGGATCGACAGCGCGAGGCTGTCGTCAGAGCGGATCAGTCCGGTGCCGTGGCAATGGGGGCAGGGCTGGGTCGAGGCCTCGATCATGCCGGGGCGCAGGCGCTGGCGGCTCATCTCCATCAGGCCAAAGCCCGAGATGCGCCCCACCTGAATCCGTGCCCGGTCGGATTTCAGCTTTTCCTTCATCTTCTTCTCGACGGCCGCATTGTTCTTGCGGTCATCCATGTCGATGAAGTCGATGACGATCAGCCCGGCAAGGTCGCGCAGGCGCAACTGGCGCGCGACTTCCTCGGCAGCCTCCAGATTTGTCTTGAGGGCGGTCTGTTCGATCGAGCCTTCCTTGGTGGCCTTGCCCGAGTTCACGTCGATGGCCACAAGTGCCTCGGTCACGCCGATGACGATATACCCGCCCGACTTGAGCTGCACAGTAGGGTTGAACATGCTGGCGAGATAGCTTTCCACCTGATAGCGGGCGAAAAGCGGAAGCGGTTCGGAATAAAGCTTCACCCGCGATGCATGGCTGGGCATCAGCATCTTCATGAAGTCCTTGGCGGTGCGATAGCCGAGCTCGCCCTCGACCAGAACCTCGTCGATGTCGCGATGGTAAAGGTCGCGGATCGAGCGCTTGATGAGGTTGCCTTCCTCGTAGATTGGCGCTGGCGCGATCGATTGCAGGGTCAGCTCGCGGATCTCTTCCCACTGGCGCAGGAGATATTCATAGTCGCGCCGGATCTCGGGCTTGGTCCGCTCGGCTCCGGCGGTACGCACGATGAGGCCGGCACCTTCGGGCACCTCGATTTCGCCCGCGATCTCCTTGAGGCGCTTGCGGTCAGAGGCGTTGGTGATCTTGCGGCTGATCCCGCCCCCACGCGCGGTGTTGGGCATGAGGACGCAATAACGCCCGGCCAGGCTGAGATAGGTTGTCAGAGCCGCACCCTTGGTGCCGCGCTCTTCCTTGACGACCTGTACCAGCATGATCTGGCGCACCTTGATCACTTCCTGGATCTTGTAGCGCCGCGACCGGTTCTTGCGGGGGCGCATTTCCTCGTCGAGGTCGTCGCCGCCTTCGGCGCCCATCTCGTCGATGGATTCGTCCTTGTCGATCTCGGTCAGCTCGCCACCGGGCGCGGCACCGTCCATGTCCTCATTGTCCGGGGTGTCGGTGTCCAGATCGATGAATTCCATACCGGCGATTGCGGGTCCGGTGCCGTTGGCATCGGTCTCCTCGGCGGTGGTCGCATTCCCGGTTTCCACGGCCTCGGCACGCGAAGACCGGCCCCGGCGGCGCCCTCCGTCGTCGTCGGAGGTGTTCCGCTCCGCCCGAGCCAGCTCCCGCTCCTCGGCCAGCAGCGCCTCGCGATCGGCGACGGGGATCTGGTAGTAGTCGGGATGAATCTCGGCGAAGGCGAGGAAACCGTGGCGGTTTCCGCCATAATCCACAAAGGCCGCCTGAAGCGACGGCTCTACCCGTGTGACCTTGGCAAGGTAGATGTTTCCGGCAAGCTGGCGCTTGTTTACCGTCTCAAAATCGAACTCTTCGACCTTGTTTCCGTCGACGACGACAACCCGCGTTTCCTCCGCATGGGTGGCGTCGATAAGCATCTTCTTTGGCATGATTTTCCGTTTGCGGCGGACGGGGGGCCGCGCCTGGGCGCATGGCCTGCGATCCGCCTTGTCCTGGGGCGATGGCGGCCGCAACCGCCCCTTGTCGCCACGACGCCCAGCGGCGCAGCTGACAGGAGGGGCGTTGTTGCATTGCCTCGCATCGCGTCTTCGTGCTCCGGCGTGCGCAAGGCACGCCCGTGATGGACCGCGACCTGGGTCGCCTTGTCCGATGACGAGGGCCCTTGGGCCCACGGCCCGCCACATCGGGCGCGGAAACCCCCGCTTGCCCCGTTCATGACGGAAAAAACCTCCGGCGGCACCGACATGTTGCGGGTGACGACCGACTGCGGCACACTAGCGGCAATCGCGCGGCGAACACAATGGCAATTTTTCCCGCACCGGCACCGCGCGGCACGGGGCGGCGAGCAGGCGGCAGACAGGCATGAGCGCAGCGACAGGCGCGAGATGGGGCGCAAGGAGCCGCGCCGGAAGGGCGGCGGCGGTGGTGCTGTTGTGCATGCTGGGAATCGGGATTCCGGCACAGCAGGCGGTGCCGCAGGGTGCGGTGACGGATCTGGCGGCTGAGGGCGGTGCGCGGGCGTTGGCCCGGGTATTGCCCGCCGAGACCGTTGCCACCGACCGGGGAGAGCGGCTGACGCTCGATCTGGGTCTGAGCGTTCCCGTTCCCTGGCGCGCCTTCACCCTGGCCGATCCGCCGCGGCTTGTTCTCGATTTCCGCGAGGTCGGGTGGGACGGGCTGGATGAACAGCGGCTGCTGTCGGCCCGGGGTGTGAGTGCTGCCCGCTTCGGAATCTATCGCCCGGGCTGGTCGCGGCTGGTTCTGGAGCTGACGCGCGAGATGCGGGTGGAGACGGCCGCCATGCGCACTGGCCGCGCGGATGGCGGGGCCGTCTTGTCGGTTCTGCTGCGGCCTGGCGCGGCTTCGGGGCCGCTGGCCGGGGCGGCGCCCGAGGCATCGGCGCATCTGTGGGCGACCCCGCCGCGCGCCGGGGCGGCCCCGCCCCGCACGCGGCAACGGGGCGACCGGCCGCTGGTGGTGATGCTTGACCCGGGCCATGGCGGCATAGACCCGGGCGCGCAGGCGGGCGGGGTCACCGAGGCCGACCTCATGCTCACCTTCGCCCGCGAGTTGCGCGACATCCTGCGCGCCACGGGACGTTTCCAGGTGGAGATGACGCGCGATGACCATATCTTCGTGTCGCTCCCGACGCGTGTCACCCAGGCGTGGGCGGCGGGGGCGG
>JAFIEC010000279.1 GCA_020832725.1 Paracoccaceae bacterium
CCGCCCTTGGTCTGGTGGTGGCCTCGCCCGCGCTGGCCGATCGCGAGAAATTCTCCACCACGCTCGACAACGGCCTCCGGGTGGTGGTCATTCCCGACAATCGCGCGCCGGTGGTCACCCACATGATCTGGTATCGCGTGGGCGCCGCCGACGAGCCGCCCGGCGTGTCGGGCATCGCCCATTTCGTGGAACACCTGATGTTCAAGGGCACCGAAGCCGTGGGCCCGGGCGAATTCAGCCGTATCGTCCGCGAGAATGGCGGGCGCGACAATGCCTTTGTCTCGTGGGATTACACCGCCTTTTTCCAGCGTGTCGCCACCGACCGGCTGGAGATGATGATGGAAATGGAGGCCGACCGCATGACCGGCCTGACCTTCGACCCGCTGGAGGTGGCGACCGAACATGATGTCATCCTCGAGGAGCGCGCGCAGGTCGTCGAGAGCCGCCCCGATGCCGTCTTCGGCGAGTTGCGCCGCGCCGCGCTGTTCAAGAACCATCCCTACGGCCGCCCGATCATCGGCTGGCGTCACGAGATGGAGGCTTTCGGCCGGGCCGAGGCGATCGCCTTCTACCGGGCCCATTACGCGCCAGACAATGCCGTGGTCGTCGTGGCGGGCGACGTGGTCCCCGAGGACGTCTTCGACATGGCTGCCCGCATCTATGGCGGCATACCCTCGCGGCCCTCGGCGATCCCCGGGCCGCGACCGACAGAGCCGCCCCATCTGGCCGAGCGGCGCCTTGCCTTCGAGGACGAGCGTGTCAGCCAGCCCTATGTGATCCGTACCTATCTTGCCCCCTCGCGCCGCACCGGCGATCAGCGCGAGGCGGCGGCGCTGACCATGCTGGCGGAGATCCTGGGCGGATCGGGTGTCACCTCGGTGATGGGCCGCACCCTGCAGCTGGAGCGGCAGGTGGCGCTGTCGGCCTCGGCCTTTCATGACGGGATCAACCGTGACCATGGCACCTTCACCCTCTATGCCGTTCCCGCCGATGGAGTGAGCCTCGCCGAGGTGGAGCAGGCGATGGACGAGGTCGTGGCGCAGTTTCTCGACGAGGGCGTGGATGCCGAGCAGCTGGCCCGCGTTCATACCCGCATCCGCGCGTCGCGCATCTTTGCCATGGACGATACCGACCGTCTGGCCCGCCGGGTGGGCGAGGCGCTCAGCGTGGGGCTGGGCCTCGACGATATCGCCGAATGGCCCGAACTTCTGGAATCCGTGACACCCGAGGAGATCGTGGCGGCGGGCCGTGCCGTGCTCGACCGCCGCCGGGCGGTGACCGGGTGGATATCGGGGCCCGATGATCAGTCGGAGGATTCGTGATGTCATTGTCCCTGCACCCCCCCCTTGCCCGGGCCGCCGCCGCCGCGCTTGTGGCCGCGCTGCCGCTGGCCTCATCCCCGGCGCTGGCGGTGGAGATCGAGGCGCTGACCACACCCGGCGGGGTCGAGGTCTGGCTGGTGGAGGAACGCTCCATCCCCTTCATCGCCCTCGAGATGCGCTTTCGCGGGGGCGGCAGCCTCGATGATCCGGACCGGCGCGGCGCGACCTATCTCATGGCGGGCCTTCTGGAAGAGGGGGCGGGCGGGCGCGATGCGGTCGCCTTCGAGACCGCGCTCGACGCCATCGCCGCCTCCTTTTCCGCCGATGCCGGAGCCGACACGCTCTCGGTCTCGGCACGGTTCCTGACCGAGGTGAAGGCCGAGGCGGTGGAGCTGATCGCCGATGCGCTGGGCAGGCCCCGCTTCGATGACGAGGCGATCACCCGGCTGCGCGACCAGCATCTGTCGATCATCGCCTCGCGCGCCCGCAACCCCCGCAACATCGCCTCCGACCGGCTGGATGCGCTGGCCTTTGCGGGCCATCCCTATGCAGCCTCGCATCTGGGCAGCGCCGAAAGCGTGGCCGCGATCGACCGGGACGATCTGCGCGCCGCCCATCGGGCCGCCCTGACGCGCGATCGCATCGTGGTCAGCGTGGTGGGCGACATCGGGCCGCAGGACGCCGCCGCGATGGTGGACGCGATCCTGTCGCCCCTGCCCGAGACCGGCGCGCCGCTGCCGCCCCGGACAGAGCCCGCGCTGGAGAGGGGTGTCACCATCGTGCCCTTTCCGGGGCCGCAATCGCTGGTGGCCTTCGGACAGCGCGGCATCGGGATCGACGATCCCGATTATTTCGCCGCGATGGTGCTGAACCATGTTCTGGGCGGCGGCGGCTTCGGCTCCCGGCTGACCGAGGAGCTGCGCGAGCGGCGGGGCCTGACCTATGGCATCGGCACGGGCCTGGCCTCGTGGGAGGCCGCCGACATGCTGCTGGGCCAGTTCTCGGCCAGCAACGCCCGGGCGGCAGAGGCCAAGGCGCTGGTTGTCGCGGAATGGGAACGCATGGCCCGCGACGGCATCACCGAGGAAGAGCTGCGCGCCGCCCGGACCTATCTGACCGGTGCCTATCCGCTGCGCTTCTCCTCCAACGCGGCCATCGCGCGCATCCTCACGGGGATGCAGCTGGGCGGCCTGCCGGCCGATTATCCGGCCCGGCGCAACGCGCTGGTGGAGGCTGTGACGCGTGAGGATGTCGCCCGCGTGGCCGCCCGCCTGCTGGACCCGGAGGGGCTGCATTTCGTCGTGGTCGGCGCGCCCGAGGGGCTGGAGCCCACCCACTGAGGCGGCGGTCAGCGGCCCGGCCTAGATGGCCGGGCGCTGTTCGTCCCAGAAGGCGCGGATCGCGGCGAGGGCGGCCCCGGGGTCTTCCTCGTGCATCAGGTGGCCCGCGCCCTCGACGCGCAGCAGACGGGCGGCCGGCATCCGCGCCGCCGCCTCGGCCGATGTCTCGGGCGGGACGGCCCGGTCGGCCCCGCCTGCCGCCAGAAGCACCGGCACATCCACGCGCGGAAGCTCTGCCGACAGCCGGTCGAGCGACCATTGCGCCATCATCGCGAGGGTGCCGTCGAGATGGGCGGAATCGCCCAGAAGCGCGCGATAGAGTGCCAGTCCCCGCGCATCCAGCCGCGAGCCGGTGGATTCGATCAGCCCCCGCACCCGTGTCTCTGACGCCAGCGAGCGGGCAAACAGCGGTGCCGTCAGCGGGTTGAGCGCCAGCGCCTTGGCCAGGAACGGAAACAGCCAGCCCGCCATGCCCCGGAAATTGCCCAGCGCTGCATTGAACCCCACCACGGCCCGGGGCCGGACGGGCAGGATCCGCGCCAGCCGCAGTGCCAGCGCGCCCCCCGCCGAATGGCCCACGATCAGCGCGGGCGCGCGCCCCTCCTGGGCCAGAAGTGCAGCGATATCCTCGGCCATCGCCTCCAGCCCGCAGCGCATCCGCGCGCCCAGCCGGGTAAAGCCCTGGCCCGGCAGATCGGGCGCCATGACGCGGAAATCCGTGGCCAGCCCCGGCAGGATGTCGCGCCAGCTGTGGCTGGAGGCCCCCGCCCCGTGCAGCAGCAGCGCATCGGGGCCGGTGCCGGCCTCCTGCAGGTGCCAGCGGTGGGGGCGC
>JAFIEC010000284.1 GCA_020832725.1 Paracoccaceae bacterium
CCGCCCGGCCCACGGCCCGCGCCCCGAAACCCGCAAGCGGCCCCGTCACCCGCCCCATGGGCCGGGCGCGCAACGAGGCATCGCCCGTGAAGGTGACCGTGATGGGGGTGGTCGCCATGGCCCCCATGATCAGCCGGGCAGAGGTGCCGGAATTGCCGCAATCGATCACGTCGCCGGGCTCGGCAAAGCCGCCGGTGCCCACCCCATGAACGCGCCAGCGGCCCGGGCCAAGATGCGCGACCTCTGCGCCGAAGGCCCGCATCGCGCGGGCCGTGTCCAGAACATCCTGCCCCTCGAGCAGACCCTCGATGCGGGTCTCGCCCACGGCCAGCGCGCCCAGGATCAGCGCGCGATGGCTGATCGACTTGTCCCCCGGCACCCGCGCCTGCCCGTTCAGGGGGCCGCCGGGATGGGCCGTCATCGCCCGTGGATCGCCGCTGCCTGCCATGCCTGCCCCCCGCCTGTGCCGTGCCGCCCATAGCAAAGCGGCGCGGGGTGGTCCACATCCGCCGCGCGCGCGGCAACCTTTCACGTCAGAGCGTGCCTCAGGCGCTGGCGCTCTTGGCCTTTGCTGCCTTGCCCGCCGGCGGTCTGCCCGTCGAGACCTTCGCGGTGGGGGTCTTTTCGGCGGCGGTCCTGCTCCTCTCGGCGCGCTCTCCCAGCCAGACCTCGGGGTTCTCCTGCGAGATGCGCCAGAACAGGTCCTCGCCCAGCGCGTTGCGCAGGCGGAAGCAGACCGCCCGCTCTGACAGCGCCTCCTGCCGGGTCATGAAGTAATCCGACCCGAACAGCACCCGCGAGCGCAGCCGCTCTCCGGCCTCGCCCTCTCCCTGCAGGAACAGGCGCAGGAAGGGGATGTAATCCTCAAAATGGAAGATCGTGTAGGAGATGTCGGTCCACAGGTTCCCGTATCTGCCCGAACCGATCATGCGGCGGATGGCAACCTGCCAGTTGCGCGCCTCTGCCCCGGGGTCATCCGGGTCGATTCCGTCCACGACATACGAGCGCCAGTCCGCCTCGCCGCCGAAATGGGCGAGGCAGACCCGAAGATCCGGGAAGGCTTCGAGCACCGGAATGAAGGCGGCCGGGTCGGTGTAGCGGTCGGCCACGGCATCGACGACATCGCGCCCCTGCATCCCCCCGCGGGAGCAATGGCTCATGACCGGCAATCCCCGCTCCTGCAGGAGCGGATAGACCTCCTCCATCAGGACGGGGTGATCCGGCGGAAAACCCAGCCGGGGATAGAGCTTCAGCCCCCGGAAGCCCAGCGTATCGATGGCGCGGCGAAACTCGCGCAGCCCGCAGGCGCGGGTGGCGTCCAGTTCCAGCACGGGCATCTCGCGGCCTGCGTTGCACGCAGCGGTGCAGGCCGGCGTGTAGCGCAGGCCCGGGCGATAGTCGGGAAAGCCGAACCGATGCCGCTCCTGCCGCCAGCGGAGGCGCATCTCCTCGGCTGGGGTCAGCGCACGCAGGGCAGAACAGCAATTGGCAGGGTTGATCGTGGCAAAGGGGATCACCGTATCGGGATTGTCGGCGGCAAGGCGTGCCAGTTCATCGTGCTGGGCGCGCAGCCCGACCTTGGGCGCGCCAAAGCCGATCCCGGCCATGTCCATGGGCAGCACCACAAATCGCGTGCCTGAGGGGTATTGCGGCCGCAGCGAGGCCAGCACCTTTTCCTGTTCCCAGACCTGGGATTCCTCTCCCATGCGGATCAGCCGGTCGAGGGCCGCCGCCTGCTCGACGAATCCAAGGAAGCGCAGCAGGGCGGCAGGCCCGTAGGCAAGGCCGGGATAGCTTCGGAAGACGCGGAGGAACCAGTTGGGGAAATTGGGTGGAATGTGCTTTTCGGTGAATGTGTGTACGTGAACGTTGGTAATGCGCTTCTCGGTCATCCGTGGCCCCTTGCTGCAGACCTCGAAAGGCTACCACAGACGCAGGGCCCGACAACCCGCCCGATCCGTCACAGGCGAAGGAATGCCAGATAATGGGGCTGCCGCCCCTCGCGCAGGGCCTTGCGCTCATAACGGGTGGAGGGCCAGCCCTCCCACGGCAGGCCCTGGGGCCGTCCGACCCGGGCGAATCCCGCCGCGGGCACTTCCTCCAGCGTCTGGCGCACATAGTCGGGAATGTCGGTCGCCACGCGGAGTTCCGCGCCGGGCGCCATCACCCGGCACAGCGGGGCCAGATACTCGGGCGTGACAAAGCGGCGGCGGTGGTGGCGCGCCTTGGGCCACGGGTCGGGATAGAGGAGGAACGCCCGCGCGATGCAGCCGTCGGGTAGCACGTCGAACAGGTCACGCACATCGCCGGGATGAAGGCGGATGTTCTCGACCGTTCCCCGGTGGGACAACAGCGTCGCCACGCCGTTCACGAAAGGCTCGGCCCCGATCACGTCCACGCCGGGGTTGACCCGTGCCTGATGCAGCAGATGCTCTCCGCCGCCAAAGCCGATCTCCAGCCACAGGGGTCGGTCCGGCGCGAAATGGCGTGACAGATCGAGCGGCGCGCGCGCGGGGTTTTACCGCCGCGCGACCCCCGGCCGGCGCCGGCGCGGAAGCTCCTCGTCAAGCCCCCGCAGCTGCGTGGGGCGCAGGGTCTTGCCATGGACACGGCCGTAGAAGTTGCGCCGTGCGCTGTCGGGCATCATGAAATGATCGCCGGGGCCACGCGGCCCCGGCGCCGCAGGGCCGGTTGGGGGCGCTTGTGAAGGCCAGAGGCTTTGTGTGCCACGGGCACCCCCCAAACGCC
>JAFIEC010000320.1 GCA_020832725.1 Paracoccaceae bacterium
GCAATCGGCGACCGGCCGATCTGACCCATGCAAGCAGAATGTGGATGCCGACAACGTCGCGCGATCACAAGGACTGGGCAACGAGCTTGGCTAACACGACGTTGAACGGCCTTCTTGGCCGCCAGGTCCTGGTGACGCCGATGGCTGGGAGCGATACCTCGCCATCGCCCCGGACACTGAACCCGCTGTTCGTCGAGGCGCTGATGGGCTGGCCCACCGGGTGGACCGGCTTCGCCTCTGTGGCAACGGCGTGGTCCCGCTGGTTGCCGCGCATGCGCTGCGAACTCTCGCAGCTGAATTGCTGGCCGGTGGATGAGGCCCCGCGATGAAGCAGAGCCGGACCATGTCCATGGTCGAGGCCGCGACGAATGTCGTCGTCGGCTACGTCCTCGCCATCGCCACGCAGATGGTGGTGTTCCCGCTGTTCGGCATCGAGGCAGCACTCGGCGAACATCTGGCGATCGGCGCCGCGTTCGTGATGGTCTCGCTGGCGCGCAGCTATCTGCTGCGGCGAGCGTTCGAACGGATCAGGGTTGCCAGACGCTCCGGCGGCCGTGGCGAACATGCAGAACCTGCACCGCACCGTCGATGACGGCATAATAGATCCGCCAGCGCGTCGCCTTTCCATACAGCGCACGGCGGATAGGCAGATCGAATTCACGCGCTTCCAGCGCAATCGGATGAGCTTCCTGCATCGCGCCAAGGGCGAGAATGGTGTCGCGGATGCCCGCCAGCCATTCATCCGCTGCCCTCGGATTGCGTTCCCGCAGCCAGTTCCATGACGCTGTCAGATCATCCGCCGCGTTCGGCGTGATGATCACCGGAAGAGGGGAAGTCATTTAGTCTGGGCGAGGCCGTCGAAGAACTGGCCCGCCTCAGTGCCCTCACCAGTTCGGGCCTGCGTCAGACCCTTGCGGATCCCCGCGACGGTCTCTGCATAGTCGAGCTGGTCCTGCATCTCCTGCCACGCGGCAGCATCCATCACGACGACAGAGGGCTTGCCGTTCACGGTCAGGATCTGAGGCCGGCCGGTCTCCTTGATCTGCGCGATCAGACGAGCCGAGTCCCGCTTGAATTCCGTCAGCGGGCTGATGTCCTTGGTGATGTTCATGGCTGGCCTCCCGACGCGCATCGAATTAAGTGCGAATATAGCGCCTTTTCCGATGCGCGTCGAGGTGTGCTGTGTCTACTTCAACGCGTAGACCCGGCCCCTTCCCTCGACCTTCTCGGAGGTGATGGTGAGGCCGAGCTTCTTCTTCAGGGCGCCGGACATGGCGCCGCGAACGGTGTGGGCCTGCCAGCCGGTGGCGGCGACGATCTCCTCGATGGTGGCGCCCCCCTCGGCGCGGAGCATCGCGATCAGTGCCTCCTGCTTGGTGCCGCTGCGGCGGCGGACCGGCTCGGGCTTGGGCGTGGTCTCGGCGGGATCGTCCGGCTGCTCCTCCGGATCATCCGTGATTCCGAGGGTGCTGTAGGCGAGCGGGGTGGCGCGCAGTGTGATGGGCCCGCGCTCCTCGTCGTGCCGCCAGACGGTGTTGTGATCGGTGGCGGTGACCTCCTCGATGAGCCCGCGCTTCAGCAGGCTCTTGCAGATATTGCCGACGGCGCCGCCCTTGAGGCGGGCGGTGACGGGGAACACCGCCCCGTCCTCGCGGGCGCAGGCGGCAGACAGGATGACGGCCTGGGCGTCGGACAGCTGGATCTGGGTCATGGATCATCTCCGGTTCGGGCCCGCGCACCATGCGGGGGCTCCTACCAGCCCGAGCCGCGCTCCTGCGGGGAGACGCGGCAGTGGATCCGGAGAGGAGCGGGATCAGCGGGCGTGTTCGCCCTCGCCGAAGGCACTGTCGGTGATGCGCTTCAGCAGGCTCGCGTAGTGTTCCAGCGTGCCGACCATGGCCCAGCCGACCTCGTCGGGGTGGCAGTCGAAGTGCTCGTCGCTGAGCGCCTGCAGGCGGGCGAGCATCTCGTCGATCTCGGCCTTCTTGCCGATGAAGGCACTCAGGGCTGCCTCCTTGTTCCGGCGCGCCCTCTCGGTGCGGAGCTCATGGCGCGGGGTGGTGATGGGGTTGAGGCGGGTCATCGTGGTGGCTCCGTGGTGAGTTGCATCGTTCCTGTGCAATCAGAATCGCTCGCCGAGACCGGTAAGTGTAGGCAATTCAGAGCCATATGATTGCTTTCGCGCGCGCTCCTCAGATCAACTGGAGGCTCGCCAGCATGGTGCTGGCAGCAGCAAGCTGCGTGGTCGGCAGCTCGATCTTGATGTGCGAGATCACGTCCGAGGCCTCGGCCGTGATGCCCTCGTCGCGCAGCGCGGCCTCGATCATGCGGGCGGCGGCGTCGGGTCCCTTCAGGTTCAGCGGGTCCGGCAGGGCGGCGTGATCGATGCGGATGGTGGTGATGGCAATCATGGGCCTGTCTCCGTCGCTTCTGTGTCCGTTGCTCCGAGACTCGCTCCGGCCTGCCATACGATCAACTGAATTCGCAGCAATTCCATTGCTTTATGGATCATGGGCCGTTCGATGCAGGGCATGAGCGAGCGCCGCTATGCCGCCCATGTCGGGTTGTCGCGGGGCGCGATCCAGAAGGCCAAGGAAGCGGGGCGGCTGGTGCTGCATGCGGACGGCAGCATCGACGCGGCTGCCAGCGACGCGCTCCGGGCGACGACCACGGACCCGTCGAAGACCCGCAGGCCGCCAGCGCCGAAGCTGAAGCCGGTGCCCGAGGCCGCCGTAGCCGCGGTGGGCGACACGCTGCGCGAGCAAGGGCTCTCCGCGCCTGCGGTCGGCGGCGGCACCACCCTCCTGCAGGCGAAGACCGCGAACGAGGTGCTGAAGGCGCAGGAGCGCCGGCTGCGGCTGAAGAAGCTCAAGGGCGAGTTGGTCGACCGGGCGCGGGCCGAGACGCTGATGTTTCGCCTCGCGCGCGAGGAGCGCGATGCCTGCGTCACCTGGCCCGC
>JAFIEC010000289.1 GCA_020832725.1 Paracoccaceae bacterium
GGTGGAAAGGTCGTGGTGGCCGGGGACGGGCAGGTCAGCCTGGGCCCGACGGTTATCAAGGCCGGCGCCCGCAAGGTGCGCCGGCTTTCGCCGGGCGGGCATTCGGTAGTCGCCGGTTTTGCCGGCTCGACGGCCGACGCCTTCACCCTGCTCGAACGGCTGGAAAAGAAGCTCGAGGCAACGCCCGGACACCTGCAGCGCGCCGCGGTCGATCTGGCCAAGGACTGGCGCACCGACCGGTATCTGCAGAAGCTCGAGGCCTTCCTGATCGTCACCGACGGGCGCGAGCTTTACGTGATCACCGGTGCCGGCGACGTGCTGGAGCCCGAACATGACGTGGCCGCCATCGGCTCGGGCGGCATGTACGCGCTGGCCGCGGCCCGGGCGCTGATCGACACCGACATGGACGCCGAGGCCGTGGCCCGCCGCGCCATGGCCATCGCCGCCGACATCTGCGTCTATACCAACGGCGCGCTGACGGTGGAGGCGCTGGGCGGCTAGAAGGGCGGCGCCCGACCTTGGGGGCGCACCCCCTGCGAGCAGCGCCTGTCCCGTCCCCCGCCGGACGCAGCCGCCCATTGCATCGGCGCAACCGCGCCCTTTCGGGGGGAGGGTCGGGCGCGGCGGGGCGGGTCTCTCCACCGGCAGCGCCGCCCCTTTCCATCCGCGGGCCGTCCCCATACATCGGCCCGAACCGCAAGGAGACGTTGATGACCGACCTGACCCCCCGCGAGATCGTCTCGGAGCTTGACCGCTTCATCATCGGCCAGAAGGACGCCAAGCGGGCGGTGGCGGTGGCCCTGCGCAACCGCTGGCGGCGCAACCGGCTGGAGCCGGGGCTGCGCGAGGAGGTGCTGCCCAAGAACATCCTGATGATCGGCCCCACGGGTGTGGGCAAGACCGAGATCAGCCGCCGCCTTGCACGGCTGGCCCGGGCGCCCTTCCTCAAGGTCGAGGCGACCAAGTTCACCGAAGTCGGCTATGTCGGGCGCGACGTGGACAGCATCATCCGCGACCTGCTGGAGCAATCCATCGTCATGACCCGCGAGGCCATGCGCGAGGAGGTGCAGGCCCGCGCCCATGCCGCCGCCGAGGAACGGGTGATCGACGCGCTGGCCGGGCCCGACAGCCGCGAGGGCACCCGCGAGATGTTCCGCCGCAAGCTGCGCGACGGGGTGCTGGACGACAAGGAGATCGAGCTCGATATCGCCGATCCATCCCCGTCGATGCCCGCCTTCGAGATGCCGGGCATGCCCGGCGGGGGCGCGGGCATGATGAATATCGGCGAGCTTCTGGGAAAGGCGCTGGGCGGGCGCACCACGCGGCGTCGGGTCATGGTGCGCGACAGCCATGCGCTGCTGCTGACCGAGGAGGCCGACAAGCTGCTGGACGCCGAGGCCGTCACCCGGGCCGCCATCGAGGCGGTGGAGCAGAACGGCATCGTCTTCATCGACGAGATCGACAAGGTCTGCGCCCGGGCCGAGACCCGCGGCGCCGATGTCAGCCGCGAGGGCGTGCAGCGCGACCTGTTGCCGCTGATCGAGGGCACCAGCGTCAGCACCCGCCACGGTCAGGTGCGCACCGAGCATATCCTGTTCATCGCCTCGGGCGCGTTCCATGTCGCCCGCCCCTCGGACCTGCTGCCCGAACTGCAGGGGCGGCTGCCCATCCGGGTGGAGCTGGGCGCGCTGACCGAGGGCGATTTCGTCGCCATCCTCACCGATACCGACAACGCCCTGACCCGCCAGTATCAGGCGCTGCTGGCCACCGAAGGGGTGGAGGTGGTCTTTACCCCCGACGGAATTGCCGCCATCGCCCGGCTGGCCGCCGAGGTGAACCGCGCGGTGGAGAATATCGGCGCCCGCCGCCTCTATACGGTGATGGAGCGGGTCTTCGAGGAGCTGTCCTTCGCTGCGCCCGACCGGGCGGGCACGCGGGTCGAGGTGGATGACGCCTATGTCGAGGCACATCTGGGCGCGCTGGCCCGCTCGGCCGACATCAGCCGCTACGTGTTGTAGGGGCAGGGGGTCAGGGCGGCCGGGGCAGCCATCGTGCAGGGGGCCGGTGAGGCCCGGGCCGGGGCGACGATGGCCTAGCGGGCCATCGGGTTGAGCACGATGTTGGTCGCCCGCCCGAACAGCGTCACCGTGCCGGGCAGCAGGCCCGTCGTCACCACCTGATCGAGGTCGATCGCCTCGATGTAATCGTCCAGCCGCGCAAGGATCGAGACCAGCGCGGGCGAGGTGGTGGGCACGCTGTGGTTGACCTGCCCGTCGGCGGCAAAGGCGCTGGTGTCGATGACCGTCACCGGCAGATCGGCCACGGGGCCCGCATCGGGCATGGAGCCGAGTCGCATCCGCTCTCCAGTGATCCGGGCCGACAGGTGCAGCGCCTGATCGCGGTCCGAGGAAAAGATGACAAAGGGCTGGGGCAGGCGCGCGATCGCGGCGACCTGGCGGCGGAACACGGCGACATCGATATCGGGCGAGATCAGGACCACCCCGCCGATGCGCGACAGCGTGGCCTCGTCGCCCCGGATGGACAGCTGGCGCAACGCCTCCATGACCAGGAACGCGCCCATGGAATGGGCCACGAGGATAATGGTCTCGGCCCGGCTGCGCGCCAGCGAGATCAGCAGCGTCTCCAGCGCGTCGCGGTCGATATGCACCGAATCGCGGTCATGCACATAGCCCAGCGGATGGCCCGCCGACGCCCAGGAAAATGCCGCCTGCTGGCCGGGAATGCGCAGATCATTCGTCATCTGGGCGATTCGGTACAGGCCTTCGGCGAAATTCACGTTGAAGCCGTGGATATGCAGCACGATCTCGCGGTGGCCGTTGTCGCGCAGGGCGTCGTCGAGGCCCCGGGTAAAGGCCGCCGCATCGGGCAGGAGCGTCACCTCGCGGGCGGTGAAATGGCGCAGCGGATCGGCAATGCCGTCATGGGGCCTGCGGATGCGCCCGGGCCGGTGGCGCGGCGGCACCGCGATCTCGGCCTGGGCAAAGGTCAGCCCCGCGCCCCGGTGGCCGGTGAAATCGGGCCCCGCGGGGGCCGGCGCGCGGGTGGTGGCGACATGGATACGCTGCACCACCGCCCCGGGCACCGGGTCGGGCAGGATGGCCAGCTCGCCACGGGGGGAACAGGCGGTGAGGATCAGCGCGGCCAGCCCCGACAGCAGCACAAGCCGCGGAAGCATTGCCCGGCAGGACTGCCTCGGCCGGATGGTCCGGGCGGCGGCGCTGGCCATGGGGTGCATCCTTCCTCGCGCAGGCAACTCGATCCCGCTGTCACTTGGGCCGAACGCGGCGGGGAATCAAGCCATCTCAGGGGCCCCGGCGGCGAAGCCACAGATAATAGGCGCCATTCCCCCCGTGGCGGCGATGGGCCGGGGCATAGTCGATCACCAGCGCCACAAGCGGCGGCATCTCCAGCCAGCGGGGCAATTCATGGCGCAGGCGGCCCCGGGGCACGGGAATGGGGCCCGGATCGGGCTCCTCGCGGCCCTTGCCGGTGATCACAAGCACCAGTCGCGCGCCCCGTCCCGCCTGGGCCGAGACAAAGCCGCGCAGGGCGGCCTGGGCGCGCTCCAGCGTCATGCCGTGCAAATCGAGCCGTGCCTCCGGCTCGATCCGGCCCCGGGTCAGGCGGCGGTGCTGCTTGCGGTCCATCCGGGGCGCGCGGGTGGCGAGGCGATCCTCCAGCGGTGCCAGCAGGTCGTGGCGGGACAGGCCGGACACGGCGCTGCCGATGCGGAACGGCGCGGGCAGGCGGGGGCGC
>JAFIEC010000443.1 GCA_020832725.1 Paracoccaceae bacterium
AGCTCGTCCACCTTCTTCAGGAGGAGCGGGTTGAATTCCAGATCATCGTCATCGCCGACCGACGAACCGGAATCGGGCTCGTCGAAGTTGACGAAGACCTGAAGCTGATCCTGCAGGATGCGCGCGGCATAGGCCACGGCATCGTCGGGCGTGATCGCGCCGTTGGTCTCGATCTTCATGGTCAGGCGGTCATAGTCGAGCACCTGACCCTCCCGGGTCGGCTGCACCTCGTAGGAGACCTTCTTGACCGGCGAATAGATCGCATCGATCGGGATGAGGCCGATGGGCGCATCCTCGGGACGGTTACGGTCGGCGGGGACGTAGCCCTTGCCGGAATTCACGGTCAGTTCCATGAAGACATTCGCACCCTCGTCGAGGTGGCAGATGACGTGATCCTTGTTAAGGATCTCGATGCCGTTCGATTCGGAGATGTCGCCCGCCGTGATGACGCCGAGGCCCTTGGCGGCGATGGTCAGCCGCTTTGGCCCCTCGACCTCCATCCGGATGGCCACCCCCTTGAGATTGAGGATGATGTCGGTCACATCCTCGCGCACGCCGGGGATGGACGAGAACTCGTGCAGCACGCCGTCGATCTGCACCGAGGTGATCGCTCCGCCCTGCAGCGAGGAGAGAAGCACACGGCGCAGGGCATTGCCCAACGTCAGGCCATAGCCACGCTCCAGCGGTTCGGCGACAAGGGTCGCCTTGCGCGGATCGGGGCCCGGGCGCACTTCAAGTTGCGTGGGCTTGATCAGGTCTTGCCAATTCTTGTGGATCATATGCGTCGCCTCCATTCCTGTCGCGGTCAGGGATCCACCGACCCGCAACTCCCGAGGTTTCTATGCAATTCAGGCATGCCCCGGGCGGCTGCGCCCCGGGCATTGCCTTTGGCTGTTCTCAGACGCGGCGACGCTTGGGAGGGCGGCAACCGTTGTGCGCGATAGGCGTCACGTCGCGTATGGACGTGATCGTGAAGCCGGCCGCAGCCAGTGCGCGGAGCGCGCTTTCCCGACCCGACCCCGGGCCCTGTACCTCGACCTCAAGGGTGCGGACACCGTGCTCCTGGGCCTTGCGCCCCGCATCCTCGGCTGCCAGCTGGGCGGCATAGGGCGTGGATTTGCGCGACCCCTTGAACCCCATCGTCCCAGCAGACGACCAGGCGATCGCGTTGCCCTGAACGTCTGAGATGAGGATCTTGGTATTGTTGAACGAAGAGTTCACATGGGCGACGCCCGTTGCGATATTCTTCCGTTCCTTGCGCTTGACGCGCGTCTTGTCTGTGGTGCGTGCCATTGTGCCGGCCCCCCTTATTTCTTCTTGCCGGCGATGGCCTTGGCGGGCCCCTTGCGGGTGCGGGCGTTCGTATGCGTGCGCTGGCCGCGCACGGGCAGACCGCGACGGTGGCGCAAGCCGCGATAGCAGCCCAGATCCATCAGGCGCTTGACGTTCATCTGCACTTCGCGGCGGAGGTCACCCTCGACCGTCAGGTTGGCATCGATGAACTCACGGATGGCGAGAACCTCGGCGTCGGACAGCTCGTTGACACGGCGTGCCGCGTCGATGCTCACGGCTTCGCAGATCTTGCGAGCCGAGTCCTGACCAATGCCATGAATATAGGTGAGGGCGATGGGAACCCGCTTTTGCGTGGGGATGTTGACCCCGGCGATACGTGCCACGATATGACTTCCTATGTTGCGGTTCCGTAATCCCGGAACCTTTTTTCACAACCTGCGTGCCCGAATGGCCATGCAGTGGGCCCGGATGAGGCCGCTTTCGCGCGCGGAGGCGATTCTCAGCGGGACTTGGCCCTTTACGCACCCATGCGCCGCCCGTCAAGGGTGGGTTACAGCGCGCGTGCGGCTGATCTGTCGGATGAGGCGTCGCCGACCAGATCGGCAATGGCACGAGCGACCGCCGTGATCTCGGCCAGCCCGTCAACTGTCGAGAGCATGCCCTTGGCATAATAGTAGCCGATCAGCGGCGATGTCTTCTTGTAATACTCCATCAGCCTGCGACGGAGTGCTTCCTCGGTATCGTCCTCGCGGCGCGTGAACTCGGTACCGCCGCACTCGTCGCACACGCCTTCCTGTTCGGTCGGGTGGTTCGTATCGTGATACACCGCTCCGCAAGAGGCGCATGTGAACCGTCCCGTCACACGAGCCACCAGAGCATCATCGTCCACCCGCATCTCGATGACCGCACCAAGTGGTCGCCCCATGCCATTGAGCAGATCCTCAAGCGCATCTGCCTGGGCCAGAGTCCGGGGGAAGCCGTCGAAGATGAAGCCCGGCACATCGGGCTTCAGGTCGAGCTGCTCGCGGATCAGGCCGATCACGATCTCGTCGGTGACAAGCTCGCCCCGGTCCATCACGTCGGCGACGATCAGGCCCATCTCGGTTCCGGACTTGCGCGCAGCGCGGAGCATGTCGCCTGTGGAGAGCTGGACAAAGCCGCGCTCATCGACCAGCCGCCGCGCCTGGGTGCCCTTGCCGGCACCCGGGGGGCCAAGGAGGATGATGTTCATGGACGGATCGTTCCCTTGCCGCGCCCCCTGGATTTCCCGCGCAGTTTCGATTTCTCGATCAGGTTTTCATACTGATGTGCAAGGAGATGGGACTGGACCTGACTGATGGTATCCATCGTGACCGAGACCACGATCAGGAGCGAGGTGCCGCCGAAGTAGAACGGAATCGCAAGCTCGGCACGCAGGATCTCGGGCAAGAGGCAGACTGCCGAAAGATAGGCCGACCCTACCACCAGAAGCCGCGCGACGACATAATCGAGATAGTCCACCGTGCGGGCACCGGGACGGATACCCGGAATGAAGCCGTTCTGGTTCTTGAGGTTCTCGGCGACATCCTCGGTCTTGAACGCGACATTCGCCGTGTAGAAGTAGGCGAAGAACACGATCATGACGACGAAGAACAACAGATAGAGCGGCTGTCCGGGCCCGAAATAGGCAAGCAACGCGTCCATTGCCGGACTGCCCCCGCCGCCCCCGAAGGTACTGACCGTCACCGGCAGCAACAGCAGCGAAGAGGCAAAGATCGGCGGGATCACGCCTGACGGATTCAGTTTGACCGGAAGGTGCGACGAGCCGCCGTCATAGACCTTCATCCCGACCTGGCGCCGGGGATACTGGATATGGATCTTTCGCAAAGCCCTTTCCATGAAGACGACGAAGGCGATCACCACCACCACCATCAACATGACACCAACGATGACCGCCGGAGACAGGGCGCCGGACCGGCCCTGATTGAAGAACTGCGCAAGCGCCGCGGGAATTTCCGCGATGATTCCAACGAAGATGATCAGCGAAATGCCGTTGCCAATGCCGCGGGCCGTGATCTGTTCGCCCAGCCACATCAGAAACATCGTGCCGCCGACCAGCGTGATCACGCAGGCGAACCGGAAATACCATCCCGGCTCGGTCACAAGCCCGCCTGCCTCAAGGCTGACGGCAAGGCCATAGGCCTGCGCAGTCGCCAGAAGCACGGTACCGTAGCGCGTGTATTGATTTATCTTCTTGCGCCCCTGCTCACCCTCTTTCTTGAGCTGCTCAAGCTGGGGAACCATCGCCGTCATCAGCTGCACGATGATCGAGGCCGTGATGTAGGGCATGATGCCGAGCGCAAAGACACCCATCCGCCCGATCGCACCGCCCGTGAACATGTTGAGCATGCCGCCAAGGCCGGCTGCAGCACCCTCCATGAAGGTGCGCAACTCGTCGCCATCGATGCCGGGGACGGGAATGAACGTGCCGATCCGGTAGACGATGAGAAGCCCAAGAGCGAAAAAGATGCGCTGGCGCAGCTCAGTTGCCTTGCCAAGCGCGCTCCAGCTGATGTTCGAGGCCATCTGTTCGGCGGCTGATGCCATTGAGCGTCCTCTCCGCACTGTAAATTTGCGCAGCCACCGCAAGACCGTTCCCGATCCTGCGGCGCGCCCGCCCTCGCGGATTACTTATGCGGCCCGAAAGCCGCCCACAAGGCTTATTCGGTCGCGCCCTCAGGCTGCGCCTTGAGCTTGAGGCTGCCACCCGCAGCGGCAACCGCTGCGACGGCAGCCTGCGAAGCGCCGGTCACGGTAAGGTCGAGCGCCGAGCTGACTTCGCCCTTGGCCAGCACACGCACGCCGTCGCGGGCCCGGCGGACGAGGCCACTGGCGACCAGCGCCTCCTCGGTCACGGGCTGGGTGGCGTCGATCTTGCCGGCATCCACGAACTTCTGGATCAGCCCGAGGTTGATCACAGTAAAGGATTTGCGGTTCGGCTTGTTGAAGCCGCGCTTGGGAAGGCGCTGATAGAGGGGCATCTGGCCACCCTCATAGGCGTTGATGGCAACGCCCGAGCGGGACTTCTGGCCCTTGATGCCGCGCCCCGCGGTCTTGCCCTTGCCCGAGCCGGGGCCGCGCGCAACGCGCTTCTTCTTGCGGGTCGCGCCGGGATTGTCGCGCAGTTCATGCAGTTTCATGTCGCTTGCTCCTTTGCCGGATAGACCGCGGGAAGCGACGCCCGGCGGCCAACACGGCCTGATATCGGCGGCGAGAAAACCCTCAGCCGCGCTCCTCGGTGATCTTCACGAGATGGGGAATCTTGTTGACCATGCCGCGCACGGAGGGCGTATCCTCAAGTTCCCGGGTACGGTTCATCTTGTTCAGCCCAAGGCCCTTCAGCGTCTCTCGCTGAACGGCAGGGCGGCGGATGGGTGAGCCCACCTGCTTGACAACGATCGTCTTTGCCATGTTCCTGCTCCTCAGGCTTCGGCTGCGGCAGCAAGTTCGGCATCCGGCTTGCGCAGGATATCGGCGACCTTCTTGCCACGCCGCTGGGCCACATGACGCGGTGACTGCTCCTTGCGCAGGCCGTCCATCGTGGCGCGGATCATGTTGTAGGGGTTCTGGGACCCAAGCGACTTGGCGACCACATCCTGGATGCCAAGCATCTCGAAAACGGCACGCATGGGGCCGCCGGCGATGATACCCGTACCCTGCGGCGCGGTCCGCATCACGACCTTGCCCGCGCCGTGGCGCCCCTCCATGTCATGATGCAGGGTCCGGCCTTCGCGCAGCGGCACACGGATCATGCTGCGCTTGGCCTGCTCGGTTGCCTTCCGAATGGCCTCGGGCACTTCCTTGGCCTTGCCCTTGCCAAAGCCGACGCGGCCCCTCTGATCACCCACCACGACAAGCGCGGCGAAACCGAAACGCTTGCCGCCCTTCACCGTTTTCGAGACGCGGTTTATCGCGACCAGACGATCGGCGAATTCGGGCGTCTCGTCACGCTGCCGGCGGTTGTCTGCTCTCGCCATCTGCTCGCCGCCTCAGAATTTCAGGCCGCCCTGGCGGGCCGCCTCCGCCAGGGCCTTGACCCGGCCGTGATACAGGAACCCGCCACGGTCGAAGAAACACTCGTCGACCCCGGCCGCGCGCGCGCGCTCGGCAATCGCGGCCCCGATGCGGGCGGCAGCGTCGCGGTTGTTCTTCCCGACGACGCCCAGATCCTTCTCGAGAGAGGAGGCCGCGGCGATGGTCACGCCGCGCATGTCGTCGATCAGCGGAACGCGGATGTTCTTGTTCGAGCGGTGGACACTGAGGCGCGGACGGTCGCCCGCAAGCTTGCGCAGCTTGCTGCGCACGCGCATCCGGCGCTTCAGGAACAGATCTCGCTTGGTGATGGCCATGGTCTGGTCCTTACTTCTTCTTGCCTTCCTTGCGGAAGATATACTCGCCCTTGTAGCGGATACCCTTGCCCTTGTAGGGCTCTGGCCCGCGCCATTCGCGAATGTTTGCGGCAACCTGGCCGACCAGCTGCTGGTCGATCCCCTCGATCACGATCTCGGTCTGCTTGGGCGTGGAGACAGTCACACCTTCGGGCACCGTGAAATCGACATCGTGGCTGTAGCCCAGCGCAAGCTTGAGCACGTTGCCCTGCATCGCTGCGCGGTAGCCGACGCCCTGGATTTCCAGTTCCTTGCGGAAGCCGTCCGTCACCCCACGCACGCAATTGGCGATCATCGTGCGCGACATGCCCCACTGCTGGCGGGCCCGCTTGGATGCGCCGCGCGGCGTCACCGTGATTGCGCCCTCGCCGATTTCGATGGTGACATCGTCGGTTGCGGTGAAGCTGCGTGTGCCCTTGGGGCCCTTGACCTCGACCTTCTGGCCGGAGAGCGTGACATCCACACCCCCGGGCAGTTCGATAGGCCTCTTTCCGATACGGGACATGGCTCCCTCCTCAGAATACGGTGCAGAGCACTTCGCCGCCAACATTGGCAACGCGTGCATCCGCATCCGACATCACACCCTTGGGCGTCGAGACGATGGCCACGCCAAGACCCTGGCGCACCGAAGGCAATTCGCTCACACCCTTGTAGACGCGGCGACCGGGCTTGGAGACACGCTGGATCTCGCGGATCACCGGCGTCCCCTCGGCATACTTGAGGCTTATCTCGAGCTCGGGCAGCCCGGTCGGGCCGCTCACACTCTCGTAGCCACGAATATAGCCCTCGCGCTCCAGGACATCGAGCACCCAGGCCCGAAGCTTCGAGGCGGGGGTACGGACGGTCGACTTGCCGCGCATCTGCGAGTTGCGGATTCGCGTGAGCATGTCGCCGATCGGATCGTTAACTGACATCTTGCTCCCCCCTCACCAGCTCGACTTGACCATGCCCGGGATCTCTCCCGAGGAGGCCAGTTCACGCAGGGCAATCCGGCTGATCCTCAGCTTGCGGTAGTAGGCCTTGGGCCGTCCCGTAAGCTGGCAGCGGTTGTGCAGCCGCGTCGCCGAGGAATTCCGGGGAAGCTTTGCCAGCTTCATCCGCGCGCGGAAACGCTCTTCCATTGGAAGGTCGGGATTGTCGGCGATCACCTTCAGCGCGGCGCGCCGTGCGGCATATTGCCGGACGAGGCGCTGACGCTTCTTCTCGCGCTCGACCATCGAAACTTTTGCCATTTCTCTCTCTCCTCCCGCGGCGTCAGCTGGTGAAGGGCATGTTGAAAAGCTTCAACAGGCTCTTGGCTTCTGCATCGGACTTCGCGGTGGTGCAGATGACGATGTCCATTCCCCAGATCTCGTCCACCTGATCATAGGCGATTTCGGGGAAGACGATGTGTTCCTTCAGGCCCAGAGCGAAATTGCCGTTACCGTCAAAGCTCTTGGCAGCGACGCCGCGAAAGTCGCGGACGCGCGGCATGGCAACGGTCACCAGGCGGTCGAGGAATTCGTACATGCGGTCGCCGCGCAGCGTGACCTTCACGCCCAGCGGCATCCCCTCGCGGACACGAAAGCCGGCGATCGATTTGCGGGCGCGGGTGACGACGGGCTTCTGCCCGGAGATGGCTGCAAGGTCGGCCTCTGCCGAACGCACCTACTTGGTGTCGTTGACCGCCTCACCGATCCCCATGTTCAGCACGATCTTGTCGAGCCTGGGGATCTGCATGTCGTTCTTGTAGCCGAATTCTTCCCTGAGCGCGGCGCGCACGCTCTCGCGATAGGCGGCCTTCAGGCGGGGCGAATATTCAGACATCGATCAACGCTCCCGATTTCTTGGCGAACCGCTTCTTCTTGCCGTCCTCGAGGCGAAAGCCCACGCGGGTGGCACCACCCTCCTTCGGGTCCACAAGGGCCAGGTTCGACAGGTCGATCGGCATTTCCTTGGGGATACGGCCGCCCTGGCTGGAGGCCGACTGGCGGGTGTGGCGGATCGCGATGCGGACGCCCTTCACCACGGCGGCGTTGGCCTTCGGGTCCACCGAAAGGATCTCGCCCTCACGGCCCTTGTCCTTGCCGGCCAGAACGACGACCTTGTCTCCCTTGCGCAGCTTCTGGGCCATTACAGCACCTCCGGCGCAAGCGAGATGATCTTCATGAAGTTGCGGGCGCGAAGCTCGCGCACTACGGGGCCGAAAATGCGGGTGCCAACCGGCTCGAGGTTGTTGTTGAGGATGACCGCGGCGTTGCGGTCAACGCGAATGGCGGTGCCATCCTCGCGGCGCACTTCCTTGGCGGTGCGCACGACGACGGCCTTGCGCACGTCGCCCTTCTTGACCCGCCCGCGCGGGATCGCCTCCTTAACGGAGACGACGATGATGTCGCCTACACTGGCGTAGCGGCGTTTCGAGCCGCCCAGCACCTTGATGCACTGCACCCGGCGTGCGCCGGAATTGTCAGCGACATCCAGATTGGTCTGCATCTGGATCATGCGGTTTCTCCCGACCTGTGGGGCCTCGCCCCACGGTTTCGATCAAACCGGGATGTGTCAGCTCTCGGCCGAGGCCTCTGCGATCACTTCCCAGCGCTTGGTTTTCGAGACAGGCGCGCCTTCGCGAATGCGCACGACATCGCCCACCATGAAGGTGTCGTTCGGGTCATGTGCCCGATATTTCTTGGACTTCCGGATCGTCTTTTTCAGAACCGGATGGGTCACACGACGCTCGACCAGAACCGTTACGGTCTGAACGTTCTGATCCGATGTCACTGTGCCCTGAAGAATGCGCTTGGGCATGTCACACGCCCTCCTGGCTTGCGGCCTGGATGGCCATCTGGTTGAGCACGGTCTTCACGCGCGCGACGTCGCGGCGCACCTTGCGGATCCGCGCCGTATTCTCGAGCTGGCTGGTCGCCTGCTGGAAACGCAGGTTGAAAGCCTCACGCTTGAGACGCAGCAACTCGTCGCGCAACTGGTCGGGCGTCTTGTTTCTCAGTTCAGCAGCGTTCATCGCCACTTCCTTCCGTCAGAAGTCGTCGGACGTGCCGACGCTTTTCCAAATGGCCAAGGGCCGCTCGCGCAAGCGCGGGGCCCGGCCTTACCAATCTTCCCGTTCGACGACCCGCGTCTTGACCGGCAACTTCATTGCGGCCAAACGGAGCGCTTCCCTTGCCACGGATTCGCCCACGCCGTCAATCTCGAACATGACGCGCCCGGGCTTGACCTTGGCGGCCCAGTATTCAACCGAGCCCTTGCCCTTGCCCATCCGCACCTCTGTCGGTTTCTTCGACACAGGTACATCGGGGAAGATGCGGATCCAGACGCGGCCCTGGCGCTT
>JAFIEC010000313.1 GCA_020832725.1 Paracoccaceae bacterium
TGTTGCGATGCCACCCCGACAGCAGCCGCAGCCAAAGGTATTGCGCGACGTTGGTGTCATGATACTCGTCCAACAGAATGACCCTGAACCGCCGGCTCCAATCCTCGAGGATGTCGGGATGTGTCTGGAAGACGCGGACCACATGCAGCAGCAGATCGCCGAAATCGGCCGCGTTCAGCGTGGCCAGACGCTCCTGATAGGCGGCATAGAGCTCCACCCCCCGCCCGGCAAAGGCCGCGCCATCGGTCGCGGGCACCTGATCGGGCACCAGCGCGCGGTTCTTCCAGCCGTCGATCAGACTGGCCAGAAGCCGCGCGGGCCAGCGCTTTTCGTCGATCCCCTCGGCCTGGATCAACTGGCGCATCAGGCGGATCTGGTCGTCGGTATCGAGGATGGTGAAGTTCGACCGCAGGCCCACCAGTTCGGCATGCCGCCGCAGCAGCTTCACGCAGATCGCATGAAAGGTGCCCAGCCATGGCATCCCCTCGGCGGGCCGTCCGGTCAGCGCGGCCACACGTTCCCGCATCTCGCGGGCGGCCTTGTTGGTGAAGGTGACGGCCAGCAGCTCCCCCGGGCGCGCCTGCCCCGTGGCCAGGATATGCGCGATGCGCGCGGTCAGCGCCCGGGTCTTGCCCGTCCCGGCCCCCGCAAGCATCAGGACAGGCCCCTCGATCTGCGCCACCGCCCGGGCCTGTTCGGGGTTCAGCCCCTCCAGCCAGGGTTGCGGCGGCACCACCCCTGCCCGGGCCGCCAGCCCGCCCGGAACAGGGCGGGGCGGGGCGGGCGCAACCTCGGCTGCGGAGGCAGGTTCGGCGGGAGGGGTCATGTCGCGGGTCATCGCGCGACAATAGCGCGCCCCGGCGCGGTGCGAAAGCCTCTGTTCTGCCTATGTTCGCATCGATTGCGTCCCTCCCGAGGCAATGCGGCTCCGCTTGCGCGCCGCCCCGCCCGGTCTATAACGCCGCGATGGATCTAGATCTCAGCCACCCCGCCCTGTCGGACCTGCGCGCCCGTGCCCGCCGCAGGGTGCCGCATTTCGTCTGGGAATACCTCGACAGCGCGACCGGCAGCGAAAGCGTCAAGCGCCTGAACCGTGCGGCCCTCGACGCGGTGCGCCTGCGCCCTGCGGTGCTGCGCGGCAAGGTCGGCGCCGATCTGGAAACGCCCCTGCTGGGCGTCAGCCACAGCCTGCCTGCGGGGATCGCACCGGTGGGCATGTCTGGGCTGATCTGGCCCGGCGCCGAGGCGATCCTCGCGCGCCTTGCGGCCTCCGAACGCCTGCCCTACGGCCTGTCCACCGTGGCCACCCGCCTGCCCGAGGAGATCGGCCCGCTGGCCGGGCCCGAGATGGGCTGGTTTCAGCTTTACCCGCCCACCGATGCCGGGATGCGCCGCGACATCCTTGCCCGCGCAAGGCGGGCGGGGTTCCGGGTGCTGGTTCTGACGCTGGATGTGCCCGCCCCTTCGCGACGGGAGCGCCAGCGCCGTGCCGACCTTGCCATTCCGCCCAAGAAGACCCCCCGCATGTTCCTGCAGGCGGCGCTGCGTCCTGCCTGGTCGCTGGGCACGCTGGCCCACGGCATTCCCCGGCTGCGGCTGATGGAGGAATATCTGCGCATGGCCGGGCCCGCCGCCTCTACGGCGCATGCGGGCTATCTTCTGCGCGCCGCCCCCGACCGCGCCTATTGGCAGGCGCTGCGCGCCGAATGGCCGGGGCCGCTGGTGGCCAAGGGGGTGATGGAGCCCGAGGTCGCTGCCTGGCTGGCCGCCGAGGGTGCCGACGCCATCTGGCTGTCGAACCATGCCGGCCGCCAGTTCGACGGCGCGCCCGCGTCGCTGTCGCTGCTGCCTGCCATGCGCGCGGCCCTGCCGGAGGGGCATCCGATCATCTTCGACGGGGGCGTCGAGGGCGGGCTCGACATCCTTCGGGCGATGGCGCTGGGGGCGGATTTCGTGATGCTGGGCCGTGCCTGGCACTATGCCACGGCGGCCTTCGGGGCCCGGGGCGCCGCGCATCTGCTGCATATCCTGCGCGACGACCTGCGCGCCAACATGGCGCAACTGGGCATCGCCCGGCCCTCTCAGGCGGCCACGCGCCTGATGCAGGGCTGATCCCTTCGTCGCGCGGCCCGGCCTGGCGGGTGCACAAAGGGGCAGATGCCGGGCCAAGGCGGGCTTCGGGGGCGGATCGCCCCTTGGGCAAAGCCGATCACATCCCCCGCGTCGCGGGCGAAAGCCGCCGCCGCGCGGCAACGGGGCTTGCCATCCCTGGACTGCGCGTCGAACATCGCCGCGGCAGAACCTGCCCCACTGGAGAATGCGATGCTGACCGAGACCCTTCATGCCGCCATGCTGCGGCACATCAAGTACTCGATGGGCAAGGACGAGTTCAACGCCAAGACCTATGACGTGCGCATGGCCCTGTGCATGGCTGTGCGCGACCGAATCGTGGAGCCGTGGTTTTCCTCGACCCGCGCCGCCTACAAGGCCGAGGGCAAGCGGGTGTTCTATCTGTCGATGGAATTCCTGATCGGACGCCTGCTGTGGGATGCCGTCGTCAACCTCCAGCTCGAGCATGAGGCCCGCAGGGCCGTCACCGCCATGGGCCACGATTTCGAGGAGGTGCTCGCCAACGAGCCCGACGCGGCCCTGGGCAATGGCGGGCTGGGACGCCTGGCGGCCTGCTTTCTCGACTCGATGTCCACGCTTGGCTGCCCCGGCTATGGCTATGGCATCCGCTACGAGCACGGCCTGTTTCGGCAATCCTTTCACGAGGGTCGCCAGATCGAGACCGCCGAGGACTGGCTGCGCCAGAAACATGCCTGGGAATTCGAACGGCACGAGGCCCATTTTCTGGTCGGTTTCGGAGGAGAGCTGCGCGACCTGACCGACGGCAGGCGGGAATGGGTGCCCCATGACGCGATCGTTGCACAGGCCTATGACACGCCGGTGATCGGCTGGCAGGGCCGCTGGGCGAACACGCTGCGACTGTGGCAGGCCCAGCCGCTGGACGTGTTCGACCTCGAGGCGTTCAACCGCGGCGATTTCGCGGGCGCCACCGCACAGGAGGCTCTGGCCCGCACCATCAGCCGGGTGCTCTATCCCGACGACACCACCGAGGCCGGGCGCGAGCTGCGCCTGAGGCAGGAATATTTCTTCACCGCCGCCTCGCTGGCCGACATCCTGCGCCGCTATCGCCACGAATTCGGAGACCTGCGCAAGCTGCCACAGCGGGTGGCGATCCAGCTCAACGACACCCATCCTGCGGTGGCGGGGCCCGAACTGGTGCGCATCCTGCATGACGAGGACGCG
>JAFIEC010000314.1 GCA_020832725.1 Paracoccaceae bacterium
GGTGGGCACCGACAGTCATACCACCATGGTCAACGGCCTGGCCGTGCTGGGCTGGGGCGTCGGCGGGATCGAGGCCGAGGCCGCGATGCTGGGCCAGCCCGTCTCCATGCTGATCCCCGAGGTGGTGGGCTTCAGGCTGACCGGCGAGATGATGGAAGGCACGACCGCCACCGATCTTGTCCTCAAGGTGGTGCAGATGCTGCGCGCCAAGGGTGTGGTCGGCAAGTTCGTCGAGTTCTACGGGCCGGGCCTCGACCGGCTGCCGCTGGCCGACCGGGCCACCATCGCCAACATGGCCCCCGAATACGGCGCCACCTGCGGCTTTTTTCCCATCGACGAAGAGACCCTTCGCTATCTGCGCCAGACGGGCCGCGACGAGGAGCGGATCGCCCTGGTCGAGGCCTATGCCAAGGAAAACGGCATGTGGCGCGGGCCGGATTACGACCCGGTCTATACAGACACTCTGGCGCTGGACATGGGCAGCGTCGTGCCGGCCGTCTCGGGCCCCAAGCGCCCGCAGGATCACCGCGCCCTGACCGAGGCGGCGGCCTCGTTCCTTGATGTCGTGCACGAATACCGCGGCACGGCCGCCGATGCGGAGGCGGCCGCGATGGCCGCCGAGGGCCCGGCCCCCGTCGCGGCTCCCGATCCGCGCAAATCGGCCCCGGTCGCGGGCGAGGATTACGCGCTGCGCGACGGCTCCATCGTGATCGCCTCGATCACGTCCTGCACCAACACCTCCAACCCCTACGTGATGATCGGGGCGGGGCTGGTGGCGCGCAAGGCCCGTGCACTGGGCCTGAACCGCAAGCCCTGGGTCAAGACCTCACTCGCCCCGGGCAGCCAGGTGGTCAGCGCCTATCTGGAGGCTGCGGGCCTGCAGGAGGATCTTGATGCGATCGGCTTCAACCTCGTGGGCTATGGCTGCACCACATGCATCGGCAATTCCGGGCCCCTTGCGCCGGAAATCTCCGGGACGATCAGCGACAGTGACCTGATCGCGGTGTCGGTGCTGTCGGGCAACCGCAACTTCGAGGGCCGCATCAGCCCCGATGTGCGCGCCAACTACCTGGCCAGCCCGCCGCTCGTGGTGGCCTATGCCATCGCCGGCGACATGAATATCGACCTGACAACCGAGCCGCTGGGCGAGGATCGCGACGGCAATCCCGTCTTTCTCAAGGATATCTGGCCCACAACCGCCGAGATCGCCGAACTGGTGGAGCGTACGGTGACGCGCGAGGCGTTCCTGTCCAAATACGCCGATGTCTTCAAGGGCGACGAGAAATGGCAGGCGGTGGAGACCACCGACAGCCAGACCTATGATTGGCCGTCGGCCTCCACCTATGTGCAGAACCCCCCCTATTTCCGAGGCATGGACCGGGAGGCGGGCCTGATCGAGGATGTGCGCGGCGCGCGGGTGCTGGCGGTGCTGGGCGACATGGTGACGACCGACCACATCAGCCCGGCAGGCAGCTTCAAGGACAGCACGCCCGCAGGCCGCTATCTGGTGGAGCGGCAGGTTCCGGTGCGGGAATTCAACTCCTACGGCTCGCGGCGCGGCAACCACGAGGTGATGATGCGCGGCACCTTTGCCAATATCCGCATCCGCAACGAGATGCTGCCCGGCGTGGAGGGCGGATATACCCAGGGCCCCGACGGGGAACAGACCTCGATCTTCGAGGCGGCCATGGCATGGCAGGCCAAGGGCGTCCCGCTGGTGGTGATCGCGGGGCAGGAATACGGGGCAGGTTCCAGCCGCGACTGGGCGGCCAAGGGCACCGCGCTTCTGGGCGTCAAGGCGGTCATCGCCGAGAGCTTCGAGCGGATCCACCGCTCCAACCTTGTGGGCATGGGGGTGATCCCGTTCGAGTTCACGGGCGGCGACAGCCGCGCCTCGCTGGGGCTGGTGGGTGACGAGACCTTCGACATCGAAGGGCTCGCAGGCGATCTCAAGCCGCTGTCCGAGGTGCCCTGCACCATAACCCGGACGGATGGCACCACGCAGAAGATCACGCTGCGCTGCCGGATCGATACCGAGGTGGAGATCGATTATGTCCGCAACGGGGGCGTGCTGCATTACGTGCTGCGCAACCTCGCCCGGGCAGCCTGAGCTGGCGGGGTGGGTGCCATGCGCGTGGTCATCGCAATCCCGGCGCGCTATGGCTCCACCCGGTATCCGGGCAAGCCGCTGGCCGCCCTGCGGGGCGCCGGCGGTACCACCCGCAGCCTGATCGAGCGCAGCTGGATGGCCGCGCAGGCGGCAGCCCGGGCCCTGCCCGGCGGGGCGCAGGTGGTGGTGGCGACAGACGATGCGCGCATCGCCGCAGTTGCGCGGGGCTTTGGCGCGGATGTGGCGATGACATCGACCGATTGCCGCAACGGGACCGAGCGCTGTGCCGAACTTGCGGCCGCGGTGGAGGCGGATGTCGTCGTCAACCTGCAGGGCGACGCACCGCTGACACCGCCATGGTTCGTATCGGCGCTGGTCGCAGCCATGGCCGCAGACGGATCGGTCCAGGTGGCCACGCCCGTGCTGCGCTGCGACGCCGAGGCGCTGGCGGCGTTCCGGGCCGACAGGCGCGCAGGCCGGGTCGGCGGGACCACTGCGGTTTTCGGGGCCGGGGGCGATGCGCTGTATTTTTCCAAGGAGGTCCTCCCCTTCCTCCCCGAGGGCGAGGACGAGGTCTGGCACCATGTCGGCGTCTATGCCTATCGGCCGGAGGCGCTGGCGCGGTACGCGCGCCTTGCCCCGGGACGGCTGGAGATGCTCGAGGGTCTGGAGCAGCTGCGCTTTCTGGAGAACGGCCTGCCGGTGCGCTGCGTGCCCGTGGAGGCGCGGGGCCGTGTCTTCTGGGAGCTCAACAACCCCGAGGATGTCGCCCGCCTCGAATCGGTCTTTGCCCGTGAGGGAACCGACTAGCGCGGGCATCGGGCCCTGGCCGGGCTGACCCGTTGCGCCGGTCACGCGGTGCGCGCTATCGTGCCGTCATGGATTCCTATTCGATCCTCGATCTTGCCCCGATCGCCGAGGGCTCTGATGCCGCCGCCGCACTGGCGGCGTCGGTCTCGCTGGCGCGGCTGGCAGAGGGGCTGGGCTATCGCCGCTACTGGCTGGCCGAGCATCACAACATGCCCGGCATCGCCAGCTCGGCCACGGCGGTGGTGATCGGCCATATCGCGGCGCGGACCTCGCATATCCGGCTGGGGGCGGGGGGAATCATGCTGCCCAATCACGCCCCCCTGACCGTGGCCGAGGCGTTCGGCACGCTGGCCACGCTCTATCCGGGCCGGATCGACCTTGGCCTCGGGCGCGCGCCCGGGGGCGACGGGCCGACTGCCCGGGCGCTGCGGCGCTACATGGGGGCGGCCGATCGCTTTGCCGAAGATGTGATGGAGCTCATGGCCTATCTCGCCCCGCCCCGCCCCGAGGCAGAGGTGCGCGCGATCCCCGGCGAAGGGACTGCTGTGCCGGTCACGATCCTCGGCTCCAGCCTCTATGGCGCGCAGCTGGCCGCCCATCTGGGTCTGCCTTTCGCCTTCGCCGCCCATTTCGCCCCCGCCGCCCTCGAAGAGGCGCTGGCGATCTACAGGGCGCGGTTTCGCCCCTCCGCCGCCTGCCCTCAGCCGCGCGTGGTGCTGGCGATGGGGGCCGTGCTGGCTGACACCGACGCCGAAGCGCGGTTCCTGCGCTCCTCCCAGATGCTGGCCTTTGCCCGGCTGCGCACGGGCCGCCCCGGGCCGCTGCCGGCGCCTGTGGCGGATCTGACGGCCCATGTGCCCCCGCGCATCCTGTCGATGGTGGAGGCCCAGCTTTCGGTTGCGGCCGTGGGGGCGCCCACGACCGCCCGCGCGCAGTTCGCGGCGATTCTCGAACGCTATCGCCCCGATGAGCTGATCCTGACCGGCAACATCCATGATTGCGCCGCGCGGGAGCACAGCTTCGCGCTTGCCGCAGGGGTTCTGTCGGATCTGGTCACGCCTGCCCGCGCCGCCTGAGCGCCCCGCCCCGATTAAGCAGATTTGCGCCTGACAAGGCATATGCCTGCCTTTCGGGCAAAAAAAATGGCCGAGACAAGCTCGGCCCAGGTCCAACAGGGAGGTTGAAGACAGTGCGCGCTCACAAAGTGTGCTGCCCTGCCTTCAAGAGAGCATTTAGGGAAGATGCGGCGCTGCGGCAAGGGTGGTTTCCATGCATTTGCAGCATATCCGACGAGCAAATACCGCATGGCTGCCTGTTTGGCGGGCAAGCGCTCAATCGCTGCTCTCGGCTTTCAGGCGCTGGCGGCGGGCAATGACCTCGTCGAGCACGAAGTCGCGGAAGGCTTCGACCCGCTTGGAATGACGCAGCTCTTCGGGATAGGCCAGATACACCGGCACCTCTGCCGAGCCCATTTCGGGCAGCACATGCACGAGGCCCGGAAAATCCTCGGTGACGTAATCGGGCAGAACCCCGATCCCCAGATCGTTGAGCACACCCTGCAGCACGCCGAAGTAATTGTTCACCGTCAGATGCGATCGGATATCGGCGGTGAAGAGGTGACGCACCAGCGCCGCCCCCGCACTGACCTGGGCGCTCTTGGTCGAGATGCAGATCAGCCGGTGCCCTGACAGGTCTTCGAAGCTTTCAGGCGTGCCGTGCTGGTCGAGATAGGCCTGCGAGGCGTAGAGGCGCATCGAGACGGCCATCAGGCGCCGCCGGATCAGATCGGCCTGACTGGGCTCCTTCATCCGGATGGCGACATCGGCCTCGCGCATGGGCAGGTCGAGGACCCGCTCCTCGAGGATCAGGTCGATTTTCAGGTCCGGGTAGCGTGAATAGAGGGCCGACATGCGCGGCGCCAGCCACAGCGTTCCAAAGCCGAAGGTGGTGGTCACCCGCAACTCGCCAAAGACCTCGTCTTCCGAATCGCGGATGCGCGCGGCTGCCGTCTCCAGCCGCTTGGACATGGCCCGCGTCGCCTCGAACAGGAACTCGCCCTGTTCCGTCAGGATGAGGCCCCTTGCGTGGCGGTGAAAGAGCGTGGTGTCGAGGCTTTCCTCCAGCGCCCTGATCTGGCGGCTGACGGCGGATTGCGAGAGGTGCAGCACCTCTCCGGCATGGGTGAGGCTGCCGGCATCGGCGACGGCATGGAAGATGCGTAACTTGTCCCAGTCCATGCGAATTCTTCCCGATGAAAAGCGATGCCCCGGCAATATGCAGTGCCGATGCTGCACAGGCAAACGAAACCGGGCGCAGAAAGCGCTTTGTAGGTCAACAGGAATGACCTATTATTGTCGTCAAGGGATACCAGATTCCAGTCAAGGCGGCGCAGATCGCCCGGCACGACAGGGGCTGCCTGATGGCATCGCCCCGCCACCAGGGAGACCCGAGATGAATGTCCAGCGCGTCAGCCTGTCCGACCGCCTCGATCTGACGAAAAGCCCTGTTTTGCTGAACGGTACCCAGGCGCTGGTGCGGCTGATGCTGATGCAGAAAGCCCGGGATCGCGCCGCCGGGCTGGACACGGCTGGCTATGTCACGGGGTATCGTGGCTCGCCTCTGGGCGCGGTCGATCAGCAGATGGGCCGGGCCTCACGCCTGCTTGCAGATAACGACATCGTGTTTCAGCCGGGCCTGAACGAGGATCTTGCGCTGACGGCGATATGGGGCAGTCAGCAGGCCGGGCTGCGGGGCGAGGGCCGCCATGATGGCGTGTTCGCGCTGTGGTACGGCAAGGGCCCGGGGGTGGATCGGTCGGGCGATGCGATGCGGCACCTGAACATGGCCGGAACCGATGCACGCGGCGGTGTCGTCATGGTCATGGGGGACGATCACACCGGCGAATCCTCCACCACCTGCCACCAGTCGGACTGGGCGATGGTGGACATGCACATGCCTGTCCTGTCGCCTGCGGGTGTGCAGGAGATCCTCGATTACGGCCTCTACGGCTTTGCGCTGTCCCGCTTTGCGGGGGTCGCGGTGGGGCTGAAGGCGGTCAAGGATACGGTGGAGGCGACTGCGGTGGTGGACGGGCGGCCGGACCGGCTGTCCTTTGTCACCCCCGATTTCCCCATGCCCGAGGGCGGGCTGAACATCCGTCGTGTCGATCACTGGGTGCCCCAGGAAGAGCGCCTGCTTGCGCACAAGCGTTTCGCCGCCGAGGCCTTTGCCCGCGCCAACGGGATCGACCGGCGGGTCTGGGGCAAGGCGGGCGCACGGATCGGCCTGGTTTCGGCGGGCTAGAACTGGCTCGATCTGGTCAATGCGATGTCGCTGATGGGCATCGATGCCGTCGGGGCCGAACGGCTGGG
>JAFIEC010000354.1 GCA_020832725.1 Paracoccaceae bacterium
ACAGGCGACCAGCACCAGCAGCGCGAGACGGGTCATGACCGCGCTCATTCCGCCGGCACCGCACCCTCGCCGGGCTGCCGGCGCGGGTTGCGGGCGGCTCCGGGGGCGACACGGAATCGCCGGTCGGTCAGGCTGAGGACACCGCCCAGCGACATGACGATCGCTCCGATCCAGATCCAGTTGACGAAGGGCTTGTAGTAGAGGCGCACCGCCCATCCGCCCAGATCCTGCGGATCGCCCACCACCAGGTAGATGTCACGGGACAGGCGGTGGTGCATGGCGGCCTCGGTCGTGTTCATCCGGGCCACCGGATACCAGCGCTTCTCCGGCGTGAGGGTGCCGATTTCGTTGCCGTCGCGCAGCAGGGTGAAGAACGCCATGGTGGAGATGTAGTTCGGTCCTTCCACCTCCCGCACATCGTCGAGGCGGACTTCGTAATGCATCAGCGGCTCGATATCGCCACGGTCCATCACGCGCACCTTCTCCACCTCCCAGGCGGTGATGGCGGCGATGCCGAAGATCAGCAGGCCAAGGCCGGAATGGGCCACCGCCTTGCCGTAATCGGCGCGTGGCAGGTTGGACAGGCGCCGCGCCGTCTCGGCCAGCGGCACCTCGCCGCCGCGCGCGCGGCTCCACAGATCGACCAGCGCGCCCAGCACCAGCCAGGCTGCGAGGGTGATGCCGATGGGGGCCAGCATCCGCCCGCCCGTCTGGAGCGACCAGACCAGCGCCCCCAGCGCCACCGACAGCGCGGCCGCACCCCAGAGGGGCCGCATCGCCCGGCCGACATCGCCGCGCTTCCACGGCAGCACTGCGGCCAGGGGCAGGATGGCGGCCATGGCCACCATGAAGGGTGTGAAGGCCATGTCGAAGAAAGGCGGGCCCACCGATATGCGCCGCCCCGTGGTCATCTCGATGACCAGCGGCCACATGGTGCCCACAAAGACGACAAGACAGGCCACCGTCAGCAGGATGTTGTTGGCCAAGAGCCCGGCCTCGCGGCTGACAATGCCGAAGACCCCCTTTGACGCCAGCGCCGGCGCGCGGAACGCATAGAGCGTGAGCGCGCCGCCCGTGAACAGGATGAAGATCCCGAGGATGAACATGCCGCGGTCGGGATCGAGCGCGAAGGCATGGACCGAGGTCAGGATGCCCGAGCGCACGATGAACGTGCCGATCAGCGAGAAGGAAAAGGCCATGATGGCAAGCAGGATGGTCCAGCTCTTCAGGCTTTCGCGCTTTTCCACCACGGTGGCCGAATGCAGCAGCGCCGCCGCGAACAGCCAGGGCATGAAGGAGGCGTTCTCGACCGGGTCCCAGAACCACCAGCCGCCCCAGCCCAGTTCGTAATAGGCCCACCAGGAACCCAGCGCGATTCCGAGGGTCAGGAACACCCAGGCAGCCAGCGTCCAGGGCCGCACCCAGCGCGCCCAGGCGGCATCCACCCGCCCCTCGATCAGGGCGGCGACGGCAAAGCTGAACGAGACCGACAGGCCCACATAGCCGAGGTAGAGGAACGGCGGGTGGAAGGCGAGGCCCGGATCCTGCAGCAGCGGGTTCAGGTCCTGTCCATCCAGCGGCGGAAAGGGCAGCCGCTCGAACGGGTTGGAGGTGAAGATCAGAAAGGCGAGAAAGGCCACCGTGATCATCGCCTGCACCGCCATCACGCGCGCCTTCAGCCCGGGCGGGAGGTTGTTGCCGAACCACATCACGAGCGCGCCAAACAAGGCGAGAATCAGCACCCACAAGAGCATCGAGCCCTCATGATTGCCCCAGACGCCGGTGACCTTGTACAGCATCGGCTTGGCCGAGTTGGAATTGGTCGCCACCAGCTGCACCGAGAAATCCGAGACCACGAAGGCATAGGTCAGCGCCGCAAAGGAGAGCGTCAGCAGGAAGAATTGCGCGTTCGCCGTCGGCCGGGCCACTGCCATCCAGCCATGCCAGCCCTTCTGCGCACCGATCAGCGGCACGACCGACTGCACGATCGCCACCATGAAGGCCACGATCAACGCGAAATGTCCGATTTCAATGATCATCTTCCACTCCCTGCAACACGGGTCACAATAGGCGAAATCCGCGCGCATTCAATCGGCGGGCGCACAGGGGCGAGGCACGGGGACGATTGGTCGCGCCGGAGCGGAGGACATACCCCTGTCGGACGGCAGGGCGGCGGGGTGGGGAATTTCCCCTCGCACCCATCCCGGCTTTCGGCTTAACTGCGCGCGAGTCACGCAAGGGAAACCCATGACCACCCCCAAGCTCGACCCCTCGCCGCGCGTGTCGGACGAAATCCGCAAGACGACCTGCTACATGTGCGCCTGCCGCTGCGGGATCGACGTACATCTGTCCGGCGGCGAAGTCAGCCATATCGAGGGCAACCGCGATCATCCGGTGAACCGCGGCGTGCTGTGCGCCAAGGGGTCTGCCGGGATCATGCAGCATGTCAGCCCCGCCCGCCTGCGCGCGCCGATGCGGCGCACCGGCCCGCGCGGCTCGGGCCAGTTCGAGGAGATCGGCTGGGACGAAGCGCTGGACCTGGCCCGCTCGTGGCTGGCCCCCCTGCGCAAGAGCGCGCCCGAGAAATTCGCCTTCTTCACGGGCCGCGACCAGTCGCAATCCTTCACCTCGTGGTGGGCGCAGGCCTTTGGCACGCCCAACTGGGCGGCGCATGGCGGCTTCTGCTCGGTCAACATGGCGGCGGCGGGCATCTACACGATCGGCGGGGCCTTCTGGGAATTCGGACAGCCCGACTGGGAGCGGACGCGGCTCTTCCTCCTCTTTGGCGTGGCCGAGGATCATGACAGCAACCCGATAAAGATGGGGCTGGGCCGACTGAAGGAGCGGGGCGCACGGGTGATCGGGGTCAACCCCATCCGCAGCGGCTACAACGCCGTGGCAGATGACTGGTTCGGCATCACGCCGGGCACCGACGGGCTGCTGATCCTGTCGCTGGTGCATGTGCTGATGAAGGCGGGCCGGATCGATCTGGAATATCTGACGCGCTACACGGACGCGCCGTTTCTGGTGAATGGCGACGCGAAATCGGCCGAGGGCGGCCTTTATCTGCGCGATGCCGAGGGCAAGCCGCAGGTACTCGATCGCCGCACGGGCAAGCCCGCCGCATGGGATGCGCCCGGCGTGGTGGCAGACCTGTCGCACGAATGGCGCCATGCGGGCATCACCCATCGCCCGGTGCTGCACCACATGGCCGAGCGCTACCTGACCGAGGAATATTCCCCCGAGGCCGTGGCGGAACGGTGCGGGGTACCTGCCGAACGCATCCGGGCGCTGGCCGAGGAGATTGCCCGCGTCGCCTTCGAGGAGGAGATCGTCCTCGAACGCCCCTGGACCGACTGGAAGGGCCAGCGCCACGAACGGATGATCGGCCGCCCGGTCAGCTTTCATGCCATGCGGGGCATCTCGGCCCATTCCAACGGCTTCCAGACCTGCCGTGCGCTGCACGTCCTGCAGATCCTGCTGGGGTCGGTCGAGGTGCCGGGGGGCTTCCGGTTCAAGCCGCCCTACCCCAAGCCAGCCACGGCCCATCCGAAACCCACCGCTAACCCGAAACCGGGCGAGCCGCTGCCGGGGCCGCATCTGGGCTTTGTCCACGGGCCCGGGGACCTCCTGCTCAAGGAGGACGGAAGCGCGGCGCGCATCGACAAGGCCTTTACATGGGAGAACCCGCTCTCGGCCCACGGGATGATGCACATGGTCATCTCCAATGCCCATGCCGGCGATCCCTACCGGATCGACACGCTGATGCTGTACATGGCCAACATGGCCTGGAACTCCAGCATGAACACCTCGGCGGTGATCGACATGCTGACGGCAACCGACCCCGACACCGGGGAACATGTCATCCCCCGCATCATCGTGTCCGACGCCTATTCGTCCGAGATGGTCGCCTATGCCGATCTGGTGCTGCCCGATACCACCTATCTTGAGCGCCACGACTGCATCAGCCTGCTGGACCGGCCCATCTGCGAGGCCGAGGCGCTGGCCGATTCGATCCGCGGGCCGGTGGTGCCGCCCGAGCGGCCCGGACACGAGGGCGTGCGCGGGTTCCAGTCGGTGCTGCTGGACCTTGGCCACCGCCTCGGCCTGCCGGGGATGGTCCGGGAGGACGGCGGGCCGGTCTATGCCGATTACGCCGATTACATCGTCAACCACCAGCGCCGCCCCGGTGTCGGCCCGCTGGCCGGATGGCGCGACGAGGACGGCACCGGAAAGGGACGGGGCGCACCCAACCCCGGGCAATTGCAGCGCTATATCGACAACGGCGGGTTCTGGATCGACCACATCCCCGAAGAGGCGCAATTCTTCAAGCCGTGGAACGCCGCCTATCAGGCATGGGCGGTGGAGCGGGGGCTGTTCGACAGCCCGCAACCCTATGTGTTCTCGCTCTGGCTGGAGCCGCTGCGCCGGTTCCAGCTGGCCGCCGAAGGGCACGGAGAGCGCCAGCCGCCCGAACATCTGCGCGCCCGTATCCGCGAAACGCTCGACCCGCTGCCGATGTGGTATCCCCCCTTCGAGCAGCAGGCAGTGGACGAGGACACATACCCGCTCCACGCCCTCACCCAGCGCCCCATGGCGATGTATCATTCCTGGGGCAGCCAGAACGCCTGGCTGCGCCAGATCCATGGAGAGAATCCGCTCTATGTCCCCCGCGCGGTCTGGGACGATCTGGGCCTGACCGAGGGGGATTGGGTGCATGTCATCTCTCCCCATGGCCGCATCACCGTGCCCGTGGCCCTGATGGAGGCGCTCAACGCCCGCACGGTCTGGACGTGGAACGCCATCGGCAAGCGCAAGGGGGCCTGGGCCTTGTCCGAGGACGCCCCCGAGGCCACGCGGGGGTTCCTGCTCAACCACATCATCCACGAATTGCTGCCGCCCCGGGGCGACGGGCTGCGCTGGTCCAACTCCGATCCGGTGACGGGTCAGGCCGCCTGGTTCGATCTGCGCGTGCGGCTGGAACGGGCAGAGCCACGCGACGAGGCGCTCCCGGCCATCCCCGCCCAGGCCTCGCCCGTGGGCGTGGGACCCGACGTGGTGCGCCATGCCAAGAGGGGCGGATGAGGCAGCACACTATCGAAGGCACGGGCGGCGTGACCCTGCATGTGCGCGATGCAGGCCCGGAGGATGCGCCGACGCTGCTTCTGATTCACGGATGGTCGCAGCATCACCTCAGCTGGTCGAAACAGCTGCGCGGCCCGCTTGCCCGGCGCTTTCGCCTGATCGCCCCCGACCTGCGCGGGCACGGTGCCTCGGACAAGCCCGCCGATCCGGCCGCCTATGACAATTCCGCGCCCTGGGCGGGCGACATCGCCGCCATCATCCGGGGCCTCTCGCTGTCGCGCCCGGTGCTGGTGGGCTGGTCGATGGGGGGCTGGGTGGTGTGCGACTACCTGCGCCTGCACGGAGGCGCAGAGGTGGCGGGCGTGGCGCTGGTGGGCTCCACCATCCGGATGGGCCAGGGCGCGCGGCCCGGCCTCCACGAGAAGCGCCGTCCGGAGGTGCGCGCCGACGGCATGTATTCCGAGGACCAGCCCACCAACCTTGCCGCCACCATCGCCTTTGTGAAGGCCTGTGTCGCCGCACCTCTGTCCAAAATAGATCTGGCACTGATGGTGGGCTTCAACATGCTTGTGCCGCCTCATGTGCGCGCAGCCGCCCGCCTGCGATCAGAGGATTACGCGCCGGTACTGGCCGCGTATCAGGGGCCAGCCGCGCTGTTCTATGGCGAGGCGGAGAAGATCATCCTGCCCGCCATGCAGCGCGAGGCCGAGGAGGCATTGCCCCATGCCCGCCGCTTTCGCTATGCCGGCGTCGGCCATGCCCCCTTCTGGGAGGCGCCCGCGCGCTTTGACGCCGACCTTGCCGCCTTTGCCGAGGCGGCCCTTTCCGAGGAGGCCACGCCATGACCGCCCTGCCCCGCAGCACCGACAAGAAACTCGGCCTGGTGATCGACCTCGACACCTGTGTCGGCTGCCAGGCCTGCGTGATCTCGTGCAAGGAATGGAACAGTCAGGGCTATGGCGCGCCGCTGGCCGACCTCGATGCCTACGGGTCCGATCCGGAGGGCAGCTTCCTCAACCGCGTCCATACCTATGAGGCCGTACCCGAAACGGCAGCGGACGGCCCGCCCGTGGTGGTCCACTTCCCCAAATCCTGCCTGCATTGCGATGACGCGCCCTGTGTCACCGTCTGCCCCACCGGGGCCAGCTACAAGCGATCCGAGGACGGGATCGTTCTGGTCGAGGAGGATTGGTGCATCGGCTGCGGCCTGTGCGCCTGGGCCTGTCCCTATGGCGCCCGCGAGATGGACGGGGCCGAGAAGGTGATGAAGAAATGCACCCTTTGCGTGGACCGCATCTACAACGAGAACATTCCCGAGGTGGACCGCATCCCCTCATGCGTGCGCACCTGCCCCACCGGCGCGCGGCATTTCGGCGATCTGGGTGACCCCGAGAGCGATGTCAGCCGTCTGGTGGCCGAGCGCGGAGGCATGGACCTGATGCCCGAACAGGGCACGGGGCCGGTGAACAAGTACCTGCCCCCCCGGCCCAAGGGCGCGCCCCCGATTCTGCGGGACCACGCGCAGGCGGACCGGGGCGAGGTGGACGTTCTCGCCCCCTTCCTGGAGCCGGTGGCCGAGGATGCGCGCGGATTTCTCGGCTGGCTCGACCGCAGTCTGGGCAAGATCTGATGCATCCCGCACCGTCTCTCATCGCCTTCACCGCGCTGTCCGGCCTCGGCTTTGGCCTGCTGGCGTTCCTGGGCTTCGGCATGCCCGACAAGACGGGGACGGTCGCGTTCGGCCTCTATGGTCTGGGCTATGTGCTGGCCAGCGCCGGGCTTCTGGCCTCCACCTTTCACCTCGGCCACCCCGAGCGGGCGTGGCGCGCGCTGACCCAGTGGCGCACAAGCTGGCTCTCGCGCGTGGGGGTGCTGGCGATCGTGACGCTTCTGGTGATCGCCCCCGATGCCTTTGCCCGGGTCTTTCTGGGCTTCGGGATTCCGGTGCTGGGGCTGATCGGTGCCGTTCTCGCGCTGGCCACGGTGTTTTCGACCGGCATGATCTATGCCGCGATCCGGGCCGTGCCGCGCTGGCATCACTGGAGCACGCCTGCCGTGTTTCTGGCCGCAAGCCTTGCCGGGGGTTCGGTTCTGGCCGGGCAGTTCGCTCTGGCGGGGCCGCTGCTTCTGGTGTTCGGGCTGGCGATGATGGCACATTGGCAGACGGGCGACCGCCGTTTGGCGCAATCGGGCTCCACGATGGAGAGTGCGACGGGCCTCGGCGCGCTGGGGCGGGTGCGGATGCTGGCACCGCCGCATACCGGCAACAATTACCTGCTG
>JAFIEC010000356.1 GCA_020832725.1 Paracoccaceae bacterium
TCCACAAGCCGGTCGTCGGGACCGATCTCGCCATTGAGGATTCGGGTGCGCAACGCCTCGTGAATGCGGACCCGATGGCTGATGCGCGGCATGACGCACTCCGATGAAGGCCGGCAATCGCCGGGCTGGACAGGAGTAACAGTATACGCCTTCAGAGGCGATTTTCCAGTCAAACTGCCCGGTTGACGGGCAGCCGCAAGGTTTCTGCTTCGATCGGTGACGCGGCGCAGTATCTGCCTTGCCAATCGTATACTGTTTGGGGCAGAGTGTTTGCGACTGGGGAGATGCTCATGATCACTGTTCCGGAACATGCCCATATGGCTGCCGCCCTGGTCGATGTGCCTGCGGATTTCGCGCTCGACCGGCTGGCATCGGCTGCATTCGTGGGCGGGTGGTCGCTCGGCTCGCTGGGGCTGACAGAGGCCGGGCCGGGCCTCTATCGCGGCACCTCGCTGTTCGACGGCACCGAGATGCTGGTGGATATCCGCCCCGCCCCCGCGCATGGACTGATCGATTACGGCGTCGGCAATGCCGAGACGCGCAGCCCCCGCATCTTCATCCGGGTGACACCCGGCCCCGTCGTCGGGCGGGCCGAGACCGTCTGCCTGATCACGCTGCACGCCCTGCGCTCTGCCGAGGCCACGACCGAGCGCTGGGCACGCACCTGTATCGCCCACGAGGCCGAGATCCTGCTGATCAAGGGCCAGCTGGAGCAGGCCCTGTCGGCGGACAGCCCATGAACGCCGGTCATGCCCTCAGGCTGGATGCCCGGGCGGGGCGGCTGACCGGGCCGACGGGCTCGATGGTGCCCGGGCTGACACAGGCCAATCTCGCCATCCTGCCCGCGGCGCTGGCCGACGATTTCGCGCGCTTCCTCGCAGCGAACCCCGCGCCGTTTCCGCTGCTCGCGCGCGGCCGGACCGGAGACCCGCATCTGCCCGAGCTTGGCCGTGACATCGACCTGCGCACCGACCTTCCGCGCTATCGCGTCTTTCGCGACGGGCGGCCCGTGGGCGACCCGACCGACATCGCCGACCTGTGGCGCGATGACCTGGTGGCGTTCGCGATCGGCTGCTCTCTCAGCTTCGAGGCGGCGCTGGTCGCGGGAGGCGTCGCCCTGCGCTGCCACGCGCCGGGGCTGACATGCTCGGCCTTCGACAGCGCGCTGCCGCTGGTGCCCGTGGGGCCCTTTGGCGGGCGCATGGTCGTGAGCATGCGTGCGGTCCGGCGTGATCAGGTAGCCCGCGCACAGGCCATCAGCGCCGCCCATCCGCAGGCCCATGGCGCCCCCGTACATGTGGGCGATCCCGCCGCCATCGGGGTGGATGTGTCCCAACCCATCGACGGCATCGGCCTGACCGACATCGCCGGGGGCGAGGTGCCGGTCTTCTGGGCCTGCGGCGTCTCGCTGGAGCGCGCGATCACCCATGCCGCACCCGACCTCGCCATCACCCACGCACCCGGGCACATGCTGGTCACCGACCACCCTGCCCGTGCTGCGGAACCACAGCAGATCCAACCACTCGTCCAGCACGGAGAATGACCATGAATGCAAGAACCAGCACCCTTGGCGCCGCCCTGATCGGGGCCAGCCTGGCCTTTTCGGGGGCAGCCCAGGCCCAGCAGATCACCATCGGGCTGTCGCTGCCCGAATCGATCGTCGGCTTCGATTTCGTCAACGGCATGTACACGCTGTTTGCCGAACACATCGAGGCGAATTCCGACATGACGGTGAACATCGTCTACGGAAACGCCCTTGGCAGCCCCGCCGATCGTCTGGGCCAGATGCGCCGTGGCATCCTCGAGATGTCGGACAATTCCGATGGCACCTATGCCGCGATCTACCCCGACATTCTCGTGTTCAACATGCCCTACCTGTTCCCCACCGAGCAGAATGCATGGGCCGTGCTTGACGGGCCGATGGGCCAGGCCATGGCCGAGGACATCCGTGAAAAGACCGGCATCCGCGTGCTCGGCTGGTGGGAATCTGGCGGCTTCCGCCATTTCAGCGCCAATACCGCGATCGAGACCCCTGCCGACATGGCCGGCCTGAAGATGCGGGTTCTCGGCCCGCTGGCCACCATTCCGGTAGAGGCGATGGGCGCTTCGGCGGCGCCGATCTCGTTCGGCGAGCTGTACACCTCGCTGCGCACCGGGGTCGTGGACGGGCAGGACAATGCCGTCTCGGTCTTCAACCTTGTCAACCTGTTCGAGGTCCAGAGCCATCTGATGATGACGGGCCACGCCTATTCCTTCGGGCCCATGGGGATTTCGGACGCCTTCTTCTCGGGCCTGTCGGCCGAGAACCAGGCCGTCATTCTCGAGGCTGCGGAATTGGCGATCGACTTCAACCGCCGCACCTCCCGCGAGGTCGAGGCCTCGGCCATCGACTTTGCCCGCGAGGCCGGTGTGACCGTCATCGAAATGGACCAGGATCAGCGCGACGCCTTCCGTCATGTGATGCAGCCTGTGGCGGCGGAGTGGCTGCGCGCCAACCTCGACCGGCCCGAACTGATCGAAGAGGCGCTGGACGCCGTCGAGGCCGCCCGCTGACATGCACGCGCTGCGCGTCATCGTCGACACCATCGAGACAGGGCTGCGCATCGTCGCGGCCCTGTGCCTTGGGGGGATGTTCCTTCTGCTGGTGGCGCAGGTCGTCCTGCGCTTCACCGGCGGCGGCATCCCCGTCTTCACCGAGGAGATGGCGCGCTACGCCATGATCTGGATGGCGCTGGTGGCCAGCGCCGTCGCCGTCCGCGAGGCCAGCCACATCCGCATCGATCTGGTGCCCACCATCCTCGGTGCCCTGGCGCCCCGCGCGCGGCTGGTGCTGGAGGCCGTGATCGACACGCTGGCGCTGGGGCTGTTCATCGTCCTTCTGTGGCAGGGTCTCGACATGGTCGAATTCGCCCGCCCGCAGCGCAGCGAGGGGCTGCGCATCAGCCTGGCCTACCCCTATGCCGCCGTACCCTTTGCCTTTGGCGCCGCCGCCCTGTTCGCCCTGGCGCGCCTGATCCTGCGGGACCGTACCCCATGAGCGATACGCTGATCGTCCTGCTGGGCAGCTTCCTTGGTCTGATGATCCTGGGCATGCCCGTGGCTTGGGCCATGATGCTGGGCGTGCTCGCCTGGATGGTCTATGGCGACAAATGGCGCTTTCTGCCCATCGCCGCCGAGCGGATCTATCAGGGCATGGATGTCTTCGTGCTGATGGCGGTGCCGCTGTTCATCCTCGCGGGCGAGCTGGTCAATTCGGGCCGGATCACCGACCGGCTGATCCACTTCGCCAATGTCGTCTTCGGCTGGATGCGCGGCGGGCTGGCGCAGGTGAACATCGGGGCCTCGATCCTGTTCTCGGGCATCACCGGCGTGGCGCTGGGCGACATCGCGGCACTGGGGCGGGTGTTCATCCCCTCCATGGTCCGGCAGGGCTATACCGCCGCCTATGCCGCCGCAGTCACGGCGTCGTCCTCGATCATCGGCCCGATGGTGCCGCCGTCGCTGGTGGCGGTGATCTACGGTTCCATGACGGGGCTGTCGATCGGGGCGCTGATGGCGGCAACGCTGATCCCCGGGCTGGTGATCGGAGCGGTGCAGATGGGCCTCGTGGCGGTGCAGGCGCGCCGCTATGGCTATCCGCGCGTGGAGATGCACCGCAGCCCCCGCGTCGTTGCCGTGGCCGGCGGACAGGCGCTGGTGCCGCTGATGA
>JAFIEC010000361.1 GCA_020832725.1 Paracoccaceae bacterium
GGTGTGGAAGGGCATGGGCGTCCCCGCGACCTAGCCGGGGGGGGGGGGGGGGGGGGGGGGGGGGGGGGGTGCCGCCGGCACGCCGCGACAGCGCTTATTCGGTGACGGCGCCTGATGTGTTCCGCTGCTCTTCCGCGATGCGGCGCGCGCGGGTCTCTTGCAGCTGCTTCTCGGTCACGCGCTGGTTGATGTAGGCAAAAGCCAGAACGAAACCCAGCGTGCCGAAAGTCAGAATTCCCAATCCGATTTCCATGTCTGTTCCCCTTTTTGGTATGTGCCGGTGTCTACGAGGCCGGGGCGGCGGTGGATCAGGAAAATCTCGAAAAATCAGTAGCATACATCTGCATACTGCGGCCCGCTTTGGAAATCGGGCAATCACGACAAGGGATTATGCTGCACTGCGGCAGGATGGCGCAGGGGCATTCGGTGCGAACGACCGCGCGCCTTGACGGGCTCAGTTGACGAGGACGATCACCAGAATGAGGAACGCCAGCAGCCCGATCAGCCCGAATTGCGCGAACAGAAGGCTGGTCAGTGCAAGCGCGGCAATCGTGCCCCCGATGATCAGCGCCTGTTCGGAGGTCGGCCGCGCGGCGATTCGCGCCGCAATGTCGTCGTGCCCCAGCCTGCGGCAAAAGCCGCCGATGACCCCCAGCGCGACATTCCGGCATGCGCGTGCAGCAGGTTCCAGCCAGTTCGACGATCTGCGGATCATCTTTTCTCCTCCGCCCGAGTGGGTAATCCAGATGGTCTGCGCTTGTCGACCATATTTCATCCCGGGCTGCCTCGGGCTGATGATCCTCCAACCCCGGAGGCGGGGCAATCGGGCGCGAGTGTGCACCGCTTGTCCGTCTGCCGGCCCTGAAGGGCAGGTTTTCGGCTGCGAATGCCGGTAGCGTCGCAGATGTGTATACCGCCGGGAAGTCCACGGTTGCTTTTCGCGGGGGGGCACGGATAGTGGCAGCGTGAAGCAGAGGTGCCGCAGCGCCCTCTGCGACAATCCCGGAGGGCCGCGGCAGCCGGTCCCCGACTACAGGAGGAGAAGAAAGATGGGTTTCGGAAAGACATTGATGGCGCTGGCCGTCGGGGTGACGCTTGGCGCACCCGCCGCGGCGCAGCCGCTCGGGATCGGCACGATGGGGCAGGGAACCGCTGGCTATGGCATGGGCTCGGCCATCGCGGGCATCCTCGCGGCGAATGGCGTGAATGCCATCGTCCAGCCTTCGGCCGGCACCAGCGCCTATCTGCCCCTGATCGGGTTCGGAGAGCTGGATTTCGGCATCGCCAACGCGATCGAGGTGTTCGAGGCGACAAACGGTGTCGGTGCTTTCGACGGGCGGCAGCTCGAGGTGCGCGTGGCGGCGCGGTTGTTCCCGTTCCGCGTTGGTGTGTTCGTGCGGGCAGACAGCGACATCCATGAGGTGTCCGACCTGCGCGGCAAGCGTGTGACCTATGGCTTTACCAGCCAGGTGACCCTGCGCCGCGTGATGGATGCGCTGCTGGCCTCGGGAGAGGTGGGCGGCGATGAGATCGTGCCCGTCATGGTGCCGAACGTGGTGCGCGGTGCCGACGATTTCGCGGCCGGACAGGCGGACGCCGCCTTTTTCGCCATGGGTGCGGGCAAGGTGGCCGAAGTCGATGCCTCGGTGGGCGGTATCCGCTTCCTTCCCATTCCCGAGGGGGCCGAAGCCGAGGCCAGGATGCAGGCGATCGTGCCGCAGGCCTATGTCGGGATGGTCTCTCCGGCACCGAATATCGCCGGAGTCTCCGAAGAGATGACGGTGATGGCCTACGACTACATCCTCGTGGCGGGAGCCCATGTTCCCGACGAGACCGTGGAGCAGGTGGTGCGCCTGCTGCACGAGAACAAGGACGCGCTGGCGGCCTCGTTCGCAGGGTTCCGCGCGTTCGACCCCGACCGGATGTATGTCGATATCGACGCGCCCTATCACCCGGGCAGCCTTGCGGCATTCCGTGCGCTGGGCCAGATCGATTGACGATGATACATTGAAAAGGCGGCGGTGCCCCCCGGGGCGCCGCCTTGCGCATTCGCATCAGGGGAGGGGCCATGCGCGCCGAACGGTCGGACAGTCCTGTGACGCGCGGCATGTTCCATGTGGCGACCCTGCTGGCCTCGGTGGCCACGCTTGTGGCCATCGCCTTTGCCCTCAACGTGCCGCGCCGTCTGGGCCTTGCGCTGTTCACCGAGCAATATCTCGCCCTGATCCTTGCGCTGGTGCTGGGCATCATCTTCCTGTCCCGACCGCTGTTCAGAGGCTGGTTCGTGGGCATCGACATCCTGTGCGCCGTCGCGGGGCTGACGATGGCGGGCTATGTCGCGCTGTACTATCCGGTTCTGGTCAACGAACTGGTCTACAAGCCGCTTGACGGTGTGATCATCAGCGTAAGCCTTGCCCTCCTGACACTCGAGGCGGTGCGCCGGGCGACCGGTTGGGGCCTGACGATCGTGGTGGCGCTGTTTCTGGTCTACGGGGTTGCCGGGCATCTTCTGCCCTTCGGCATGTCGCGCCAGATCCTGCCCGACCGGTTGTTCCTCTACGTCTCCATGGACACCAACGGCATGATCGGCCTGCCGCTGCTTGTGGCCTGCGTCGTGGTGTTCGCCTTCATCTTCATGGGGCAGGTGCTGGTCGCCTCGGGCGGCAGCGCATTCTTCAACGACCTTGCCATGTCGATTGTCGGACAGGCGCGGGGCGGGGCGGCCAAGATCTCGGTCGTATCGTCCTTCCTGTTCGGCTCGATCTCGGGCAGTGCCGTGGCAAATGTCGGGGCCTCCGGAGTGGTCACGGTGCCGCTGATGAAGCGCGCAGGCTATACGCCGCGCATGGCGGCCTCGGTCGAGGCGCTGGCCTCCACCGGCGGGCAGCTTGCGCCGCCCATCATGGGGGCTGCGGCCTTCCTGATGGCGGAATTCCTGCAGATCCCCTATTCCACGGTGATCCTTGCGGCGATCATCCCCACGGCGCTCTATTACTTCGCGCTGTTCCTGTTCATTCACACCCATGCCACGGCCAACCGCCTCAGTCTGCCCGACGATGTGGAACTGCCTCGGCTGCGCGATGTGCTGCTGCGCGGCTGGCACCTGATTGCGCCCTTCGTCGTGCTGATCGGCGGGCTGTTCTGGCTCAACTGGCGGCCCGAGGTGGCAGCGCTGGCGGGGGCAGGCACGATGATCGCGCTTGGGCTGGTCGTCGGCTATCGGGGGACGCGGCTGGGGATTGCGGGGCTGCTGTCGACCCTCCCCGGGACCGGGCGCGGGATGGTCGAGATCGTGGTCATCGCGGCTGCGGCCGGTCTGGTGATCGGGGTGCTCAACATCACCGGGCTGTCGTTCTCGATGACATTGCAGCTTGTGCAGCTTGCGGCGGGCAACCTGTTCATCCTGCTGGGCGTTGCGGCGGTCACCAGTATCGTGCTGGGCATGGGAATGCCCACGGTCGGCATCTACGTGCTGCTGGCCGCGCTGATCGGCCCCGCCATGGTGCAGGCGGGCGTCAACCAGATCGCGGCGCATATGTTCCTTCTGTATTTCGGCATGCTCTCGATGATCACCCCGCCCGTCGCGCTGGCGAGTTTCACCGCCGCGTCGCTGGCCGGGTCGGGCCCGATGGAGACCGGGGTTCAGGCCGTCAAGATGGGTTGGGTGGCCTATCTCATCCCCTTCCTGATCGTGATGGAGCCGGGCCTGGTGATGCAGGCCGACCCGGTCACGGTGCTGTGGAATCTTGGCGGTGCCATCGTCGGCGTGGTCTTTGCCACGGCTGCGATCTACGGCTTCTGGCGCCGCCGCCTGCGCTGGTGGGAGCGCGCGGGCCTTCTGGTGCTGGCGCTGGTGGCGCTGATCCCGATGTCGGTGGAGACGGGGGCGGGCTATCTGCCCAACCTGATGGCCGCCGGTCTGGGCGGTGCCTTCCTGCTGTCGCTGAAGCAGGACTGGGCAGGGCCACCGCGCCGCGAAAGGGCGCCGCGCTGAGCGCCGACGCAGGGCGGGCCCGAAGGCAGCCCGATTGGGTGGTCGGCCATTGCCGGGCTCCGGGGGCCGCGCGCCACGCGCCACGCGCCGATTCCCGTCAGCCGATCATGGCACTGGGCCCGCGCCGGGACAGCGGTTGCGCCGCCCTTCTGGCCCCACTCAACTCTCGCTCAGCGCCACCTTCATGTCCCGGACCTGATAAATCACCTCGCCATCGGCCTCCACGCGGCCATCGGCGACGCCCATGGTCAGCCGCCGGGTCTGCACGGCCTTGGTGAAATCGACGAAATAGCGCAGCATCTTGCGGTCGGGGCGGACCATGCCGGTAAGTTTCACCTCGCCCACCCCCAGCGCATAGCCGCGCCCCTGCCAGCCGCGCCAGCCGAGGTTGAAGCCGGTCAGCTGCCACAGCCCGTCAAGCCCCAGGCAGCCGGGCATGATCGGGTTGCCGGGGAAATGACAGTCGAAGAACCACAGATCCGGGGTGATGTCGAACTCGGCCAGCACATGGCCCTTGCCGTGGGGGCCACCATCCTCCGAGATTTCGGTGATGCGGTCCATCATCAGCATCGGCGGCTCGGGCAGCTGTGCGTTCCCCGGGCCGAACAGCTCTCCGCGCGCGCAGGCCAGCAGCGCCTCGCGGTCGAACGTGGTGGGAAAACGGCTCATCTGCCCTCCTGTCTGTGCCGAAAATACGTTGAGTGTCCTACCATCCCCCGCAAAGGAGAGGCAAGTGGCGGGCCGGGGCGGCGGGCAGCCCTCTTGCAATCCGTTCGCAGAAAGGGGATAAACGCGCCATGAAGACCACTCACGATGCCCTTGCAACCGATCCCGCAGGTGACGTCGCCATGGCGCGGCGGGCGCAGGCGTGGCTGCGTCGGTCCGGCGTGCGTCCCACCCGACAGCGCGTGGCTTTGGCCGCGCTGATGGTGGGCGACGGGCGTGACCGGCATGTCACCGCCGAAAGCCTGCACACCGCCTCGATGATGCGCGGCAGCCCGGTTGCGCTGGCGACAGTGTACAACACGCTGCACGCCTTCCGTGATGCGGGCCTTGTCCGCGAGATCACGGTGGACGGCTCGAAATCCTATTTCGACACGCGCATCGACGATCACCCCCATTTCTTCTGGGAGGAATCCGGTCGGCTGACGGACGCCCCCGTCGAAGGCCTGAAGATCGAGCGTCTGCCCGATGCCCCCGACGGAACCGAGATCGCCAAGGTCGAGGTCGTGATCCGTCTGCGCAGCAAGGGCGCGGAATAGGGCCCGGCGACCGCGCGTTATCGCGCGGTCAGAACCACTGGCCCGGCTCCATCAACCCCAGCTCCATCAGCTGCAGCGAATCCCACTCGAACCGCTGCGAATTGTGCCAGTGGAAGCCCGGGATGTCATAGGCAGAGCCCGGGTTGGTGCGCAGCGCCTTGGCCGTGCGGAACGAACAGATTGCCGCTGTCAGGTTGTGGTGCCACGGGCAGGCATAGGTGTTGTATTCCGGCTGGTCGAACGTGTGGTTCTCCAGCAGCCGCACGCCCGGCTGCGCCCGGAAGATCGCCACCCTGTCGATCCGCCGCCGTTCGGGCGGGATATGTTCCTCGAAGCGCCAGCGCAGCCCGCCCATGAAATCGTATTGCCGCTCCAGAAGGCTGCCATCCTCTCCTCGCCGGGCCTGGGCGTAATAGCCCGACCGGTCCAGATGTGCCTCCTCCACCGAGACGCCATCGGGAAAGCGCTCCAGATCGACGGCATAGAGATCGACCACGTAGCACAGCATCGCGTCGCGGCGCTCTTCGGTGTGGAAGGCCAGCATCTCGCCCACACGCCGTGTCTCGCAGAAGGGAAAGTAGAGGTATTCGGCATTGTAGCCGTAATGCAGCCAGCGCCCGGGCAGCGCCTCGATCAGCGGGTTGATCAGCGCGGGTGTGGCGGCGCGTCCGTGGGTCTCTGCCCGGATCAGCGTGACCCCCTCGCGCGCGTCGGGGTCGATCGTGATGCCTGCGGGGGCAAGCACGATGATCTCGGCAAAGCCCAGCCTGCGATGATGGCGCAGCGTCGAGGCGATCTCGGTCTCGTCCTCCACGATGACGATGGCGACCGGGCCCGGGCGCAGGGGCAGGGTCGTCTGGTCGAGAAAGGCATCGAGGCTCGGATAATCCATGCCTTCCTTGTGCCCGCCAGCCCGCGCGGGTCAAGCCCCGCCTGCGCGCCGTTGCGGGGCGGGGCGTCTTTCGCTAAGGCGAGGGAGCGGGCGCAGGGGGTTGCGATGAGCGAGACCAGAAAGCTTTTCATCCGGACCTACGGGTGCCAGATGAACGTCTATGACAGCGAGCGGATGGAGGCGGCGCTGGCCGCCCAGGGCTTCGAGACGGCCGCCACCCCCGAGGAGGCGGATGTCGTCCTGCTCAACACCTGCCACATCCGCGAGAAGGCCGCCGAAAAGGTCTATTCCGAGCTTGGCCGCCTCAAGGCGCTGAAGGCCGCGCGCCCGGGGATGAAACTGGGCGTGACCGGCTGCGTGGCCCAGGCCGAGGGGGCCGAGATCCTGCGCCGCCAACCGGCGGTGGATCTGGTGGTCGGGCCGCAGGCCTATCACCGGCTGCCGGCGATGCTCGCCCGGGCCGACGCGGGCGAGGCGGTGCTCGACACCGAGTTTCCCGCCGAGGACAAGTTTGATCATCTTCCCGCCGACCGCCGCGCCCGGCGTGCGCCCGCAGCGTTTCTCACGGTGCAGGAAGGCTGCGACAAATTCTGCACCTTCTGTGTCGTGCCCTACACAAGGGGCGCGGAGGTCAGCCGGCCCGTGGCGCGCATCCTTGCCGAGGCGCGTGATCTGGTGTCGCGCGGCGTACGCGAGATCACGTTGCTTGGCCAGAACGTCAATGCCTATCACGGCGCGGGCGAGGGGGGCGAATGGGGTCTTGCGGGGCTCATCCGGGCATTGGCGCGCATCGACGGGCTGGAGCGGATCCGCTACACGACCTCTCACCCCAAAGACATGGATGACGACCTGATCGCCGCCCATGGCGAAGTGGCCCAGCTGATGCCCTACCTGCACTTGCCGGTGCAATCGGGCAGCGACCGCGTGCTCAAGGCGATGAATCGCCGCCATAGCGCCGAAAGCTATCTGCGGCTCATCGAGCGCATCCGCGCGGCCCGGCCCGACATCCTGTTGTCGGGCGATTTCATCGTGGGCTTTCCCGGCGAGACCGATGCCGATTTCGAGGACACCCTGAGCCTGGTGCGCGAAGTGGTCTATGGTCAGGCCTATTCGTTTCGCTACTCGCCTCGTCCGGGCACCCCTGCGGCGGACCGCGAACAGGTGCCGGCCCCGGTGGCAGCAGAGCGGCTGGCCCGGCTGCAGGCGCTGCTGCTGGAACAGCAGCGCGCCGTGCAGGAGGGGATGGTGGGCCGGGAGGTCTCGGTTCTCTTCGAAAAGGCAGGACGGAGGCCGGGCCAGATCGTTGGCAAGTCCGATCATCTGCATGCGGTCCACGTGGATGGGCCGGATTCGTTCGTCGGCCAGGTGATGCCGGTGAGAATCATCGAAAGTGCGCCGAATTCCCTTTCGGGTCGTCTCGTCGCCGCCTGACTCTGCCTGGGCGAGGGGGCCTTCAGTCCCGTGTGCACGGGATTCCGGTGCCCCCGCGCCCGAGTCCTGCCAAGATATGGCTGAAAACGCTTCACATCACCGCCAGATTTGCTAGGCTACCTCAAGATTTGGGGCGGGGGGGCTTGCCGACCCATATGAGTTTTCAGGCTTGGTCTGGCGGGGGACGAAAGATGAAGATTGCGCACATCCTTCGAAAGGGTGCCGCCCGTTTCATGGCGGTTCTCGTTTCGGCAATGATCGGCGGCCTTCTTGTCGGTGACGCCGCCGCACAGACGCGGACGGTTGTCGGCGAACGGTTCGTGCCGGCCATCTGGGTAGACCCGGATGGTTGCCAGCACTGGGTCATGGACGATGGTTGGGAGGGTTACATGACCCCCAACCGCCGCCCCGACGGCACGCCCGTCTGCAACCGGCCGAACGCTTGCCTTGTCGAGAATTCCGACCAGCTTTTTGCCACTGGCAGCCATCAGATCGCAGCGGCCCATCGCCAGAGGCTGCACAACTTCTTCGCGACACTCAACGTCACCTCGATCGTGGTCGATGGGCACACCGATCCGCGTGGTGGCTATGAGTACAATATGCGCCTGTCCGAGCGGCGCGCCATGGCCGTGGCGCAGATCGCCCAGCA
>JAFIEC010000370.1 GCA_020832725.1 Paracoccaceae bacterium
TCATGCTGATCACCCTGCCGATCTACATGCCGGTGGTGATCCAGCTGGGCCATGATCCGATCTGGTTCGCGGTTCTGTTCCTCATCGCCATCGAGACGGGGGCGACGTCGCCCCCGCTGGGTGCCGCGCTGTTCGTGATGAAGGCGGTGGCGCCCAAGGGCACGACCATGTCCGATATCTACCGCGCCGCAACGCCCTTTGTGCTGTGCGATCTGGCGGCTATCGGGCTGGTGTTCCTGTTCCCGCAGATCGTGAGCTGGCCACTGATGGTGATGGGTTAGCCTGCCATCGCGCAGGAGGGCTTTGCACCGGCGATGGGGCGGGCTATCTCAGGGGGCCTGACCTCTTGAGTGGTGTGCCCATGCTTGTTGTCCTGTCCCCTGCCAAACGTCTCGACATGTCGCCGACGCCCGCCGCGCTGGCGGCTGGCACGCCGCGCTTCGCGTCCCGGGCAAGTGTCCTGGCGGCGGCTGCCCGCGCACAGGGGGCCGAGGGGCTGGCGCAGCTCATGGGCCTGTCGGACAAGCTGGCGCATCTGAACGCAGAGCGTTTCGCCGCCTTCTCCGACGACCCCGCGCCCGAGGTGACGCGCCCTGCGGCACTGGTTTTCGCCGGCGACACATATGCCGGGCTGGAGGCGCGCAGCCTCTCGCCCGATGCCTGGCGCTGGGCGGGGGACAGGCTGCGCATCCTGTCGGGGCTCTACGGGCTGCTGCGCCCCGGCGACGCGATCCAGCCATATCGGCTGGAAATGGCCCCCGGGCTGGCAGCCGGGGAGGCCCGCGATCTCTACGCCTTCTGGGGCGACAGCATCGCCCGCGCCCTGGCCGAGGATGCCGCCGCCGCCGGCACCGACACGCTGCTGAACTGCGCTTCGGTAGAGTATTTTTCGGCTGTGGATACGGCGGCGCTGGGCTTGCGGGTGATCGCGCCCGCCTTTCTGGACGTCAAGGATGGTCAGGCTCGGGTGATCTCGTTTCATGCCAAGCGCGCGCGCGGTGCCATGGCCCGCTTTGTGATGGAGCGACGGATCGAGACCGAGGAGGGCCTTGCCGATTTCGATACCGGCGGCTATCGCCACCGTCCCGAAATGTCGGAGCCGGGCCGCCCGGTCTTTCTGCGCGACGGAACCTGAGCGATCAGCGCAGGCGGCGCAGCACCTCGAAGGAGGCGTAGCCGTCGGGGACCATGCCCACGCTGGACTGGAACTGGCGCACTGCGGCAATCGTGTTGGGCCCCACGATCCCGTCCACCCCCCGTGTGTCAAAGCCGCGCCGGGTCAGCCGTTCCTGCATCTCGCGCCGCTCGGCCGAGGTGAGGTTGCGGTCCCCCGTGGGCCAGCTGGCCCGCAGCGGCCCGCCTCCTGCGATCCGGTCGGCCAGATGTCCCACGGCGATCACATAGGCATCGGCTGAATTGTACCGGCTGATGACGTGGAAATTGTCGAAGATGACAAAGGCCGCGCCGCGTGCGCCCGCCGGCAGCAGGATCGAGGCGGGGCCGTGATCGGGGATGGGGCCGCCCGTGGCCAACCGCACCCCCAGCGCATTCCATTGCGCCGGTGTCTTGCGGCTGCGCTTGCCCGACTGGGCGAAATCGAACCCTCGCGGCAGGACAACCTCCATGCCCCACGGCTGCCCGCGACGCCAGCCAAAGCGTGCCAGGTAGTGGGCGGTGGATGCCAGCGCGTCGGTGGGATCGTCACTCCAGATGTCGCGCCGCCCGTTTCCGGTGAAATCCTGCGCATAGGCCAGATAGCTGGTCGGCATGAACTGGGTATGCCCCATCGCCCCGGCCCAGGATCCCAGCATCCGCTCTGGCGCGATATCGCCTGCCTGAACGATGCGCAGGGTGGCGACAAGCTGCTCCTCGAAGAAGCGGGCGCGCCTGCCGTCATGGGCCAGCGTGGCCATGGCATCGAGGATGGGCGTGCTGCCCTTGTTCGAGCCGTAATTGCTTTCCAGCCCCCAGACCGCGACGATCACCTCGGGCTCCACCCCGTAGCGGCGCGAGATACGGTCAAGCGTGGCGCGGTGGCGGGCAAGCGCCGCGCGCCCGTTGGCCACCCGGGTCTCGGAGACTGCGGAGGCGAGGTAGTCCCAGATCGGGCGGGTGAATTCCGCCTGGTTGCGATCCAGCCGAACGACATCGGGCAGATAGCGCACATTGCGCATGGCACGGTCGAAGGTCGCGGCACTGATCCCCTGCGACAGCGCCCGGCCCCGAAATCCGCGCACCCATGCCTCCAGTGCGCGCTGCCCGGCCGCGTCGGCCACGACGGGGGCGGCAGCGGTCGCCGCCGGTGGGGCGGCAGAGGCGGTGCGGGTTGCGGAGGCGGCGCCAAGAGTGCGGGGCCTGTGGCCGGGCCGCGGGGCACTGGCCGGAGCAAGCGCAGAGCCGCGCAAGGTCACCGCCGCAGCCGCAAGTGCGCCTGCCGGGGATGCGCCGGCCCCTGAAACGATGGCCCCTGAAACGACGGCCCCGGAAACGCCGGCCCCCGAAACGCTGGCCCCTGTCGCGCTGACATCGGTTACGCCGGCTGCTGTCGCGCCGGTCATTGCTGTTCCGCCCGACTGGCCAGACCTGTCCGGGCGCGGTTCGGGCCGGGGGGCGGTCTCCGGTGCGCCCGCTGCGGCACTGCCCGAGCCAGCCATAAGCACAAGTGCCAGCCCTGCCGCCGTGATGATCTGACCCGAGACCTTGAGCACCTGCCGCTCCCTTGCCCTGCTGCCTGTTCCAGATGCCCGCATGTTCTCTGCGGTTCCGGCTAGCCCATAGTCTAGCCTGCAAGGCGCGGGCGGAGAAGCCCCGCCTGCGCGACCGGCCACAGCGCTCGGCGGATCAGTGCCGCTGCCGACGGGCGATCTTGCGGGCCTTGGCGGCGCTTGCCTTTTCCTGACCGGCCTTGCGGCGCGGGCTGGGCCCCGCCTTCTTGCCGCCGCCCTTGCGCCCGCCGCGGGTGGCACCCGGGGGCAGTGGGCTGTCCTCCACCTCGAGGATCTCGACGAGAATCCCGCCGGTGCTGGCCTGTGCCTCCTTGAGGCGGGCGGTCACCGCCATCCCGAGGCCCAGAATCCGGCCCGAGCGCTCGCCCATCAGGGTCTGCGCGTCGCGGTCATAGTGGAAATATTCCTGACCGAGCCCGGCGATGGGCGCCAGCGCATCGGCCCCGGTTTCGTCCAGCCGCACGAACAGGCCGAAGCGCGTCACGCCGGAGATGCGGCCGGTGAATTCTCCGCCCACCCGTTCCGACAGATAGGCGGCCAGATAGCGGTCGGTCGTGTCCCTCTCGGCCGCCATGGAGCGCCGTTCGGTGGTGGAGATGTGCTCGCCCGTCTCGGGCAATGCCTCGATCTCGGCGTCGCTCAGCCCGTCGCCGCCCCAGCGATGCGCGCGGATCAGGGCCCGGTGCACCACCAGATCGGCATAGCGCCGGATCGGCGAGGTAAAATGCGCATAGCGCGCCAGCGCCAGACCGAAATGGCCATAGTTCTGAGGTGCGTAATAGGCCTGTGTCATCGCCCGCAGCACCGAGAGGTTGATCACCTCGGCATGGGGCGTGCCGGCGGAATCCTCCAGCAGGCGGTTCAGGTGCGATGTCCGCAATACCTGCCCCTTGGCCAGCGTCAGGCCCGCGCTCTCGGCGATCTCGCGCAGCCCGTCGAGCTTCTCGGGGCTCGGCTCCTCGTGGACGCGATAGAGCAGGGGCACCTGCGCACGCTCCAGCGTTTCGGCGGCGCAGACATTGGCCAGCACCATGCAATCCTCGATCAGCCGGTGCGTATCGAGCCGGGGCCGGAAGCCGACCGAGGCCACACGGCCTGCATCGTCCAGCGCGATCCGCCGCTCGGGCAGGTCGAGCGCCAGCGGTGCCCGGGCATCGCGCTGCGCCGCCAGTGCCTCCCACGCCGCGAAGAGGGGCGCGATCACCCCATCGACCAGCGGCCCTGTCGCCGCATCCGGTGCGCCGTCGCGGGCGGCCTGCACCTGCTCGTAGGTCAGTGCCGCCGGAGAGCGCATCACGCCCCGCACGAAGCGATGCGACAGCTTGTGCCCCGCAGCATCGAGCACCACCCGAAGCGCGATGCAGGGACGCTCGGCGCCCTCGTGGAGCGAGCACAGATCGCCCGACAGGCTTTCGGGCAGCATGGGCACCACCCTGTCGGGGAAATAGGTGGAATTGCCCCGCAGCCGGGCCTCCCTGTCCAGCCGCGATCCGGGCGGGACGTAATGGGCGACATCGGCGATGGCCACCCACAGGACATGACCGCCGGGGTTGGCGGGATCCTCGTCGGGCAGCGCGCAGACCGCATCGTCGTGGTCGCGGGCATCCTCGGGGTCGATGGTGATCAGGGGCAGGTGGCGCAGGTCGCTGCGCGCGGCACGTTGCGCCTCGGTCAGGGGAAGGGCGGCCTCCGCCGCTTCCAGAACCGCCTCGGGGAAGTCGTCGGGAATGCCATGGGCATGGATCGCGATGAGCGAGACCGCACGCGGCGCGGTCGGATCGCCCAGCCGGGCGGTGATGCGCGCCCTCTGCAGGCCGAGCGTCTGGCGCGGCCCTGTCTGCACCGCCTCGACAAGCTCGCCGTCGCGCGCGCCGCCGGTATCGCCGGCCGAGACCATCCACTCGCGCCCCGCCGCGCCCTTGTCGATGGGCATCAGGCGGCCGCCCTCGGCCCCCTTGCGGTAGATGGCGACGACCCTGCGCGGCCCCGCTGTCAGTTTGCGGATCAGCCGGGCATGGTGGGTGATCGTATCCCCCCCGTCACTGTCATCTTCATCGCCATCCGGCACATCGGCCCGCGCGATCTTGGCCAGGATCCGGTCACCTGCCTTCAGCGCCGGGTCGCCGTCCCGGGGCAGGTAGAGGGCCCGCGCATCGCCGTCTGCATGTGCGGCCTCGGCGGCGCGGCCAACGAGGTCGCCATCGGCGGCCTCCTCCAGAACGAGCACAGCCACGGGCGGCAGGCTTCCGGCCTCGCGATAGCGTCGGCTCTTCTTCTCGAGGGCACCCTCGTCGGCAAGATCGCGCAGGAGGCGCTTCAGCTCCACCTTTCCCGCGCCCTTGAGGCCGAAGGCCCGGGCGATGTCGCGCTTTGAGGACTGGGCGGGATTGGCGGCGATCCAGTCGAGGATCTGCGCCTTGCTGGGCACGGAGGTCATGTCGGCTCCCTAGCACGGGGCAAGGTTGGGGTCATGCGAAATGAGGCGGAGCCCGCCCCTTGCCCGGCCCGATCAGCCGTGATCGCGCGCGGAAGCCGCGAAGGCGGCCTGCTGGTCGGGGCTCGCCTCGGTCTGGTGGTGGGCCTTCCATTCGGCATAGGGCATCCCGTAGACGATCTCCCGCGCGGCCTCCTTGTCAAGCGCCAGACCCCGCGCCTCGGCTGCCTCCTGATACCAGCGGCTCAGGCAGTTGCGGCAGAACCCGGTGAGGTTCATCATGTCGATGTTCTGCACCTCGGGATGGGCGCGCAGATGGGCCACAAGTGCCCGAAAGGCAGCAGCCTCCAGTTCGGTGCGGGTGGCGGTGTCGAGCGCGGTTTCGGGGGTCGTTCCGGTCATGGGTCGTTCCTCTCTCTCGGGGCAAGGCCCGCAGCCCCGGTCACTTCGCGGATGATGGGGGCCAGACGCGCGGCCCATGCCATCTGGCCATCGGGCGCGGCGATCAGGTCCTGACGCAGTTCCAGCAACAGATAGGGCCGCCCGGGCAGGATTGCATGGCGGTGCATGGTGTCGCCCTCGAAAAATCCTGCGTAGGGCTCGTTGTCGCCGACCACGAGGTCCGGCTCGGCGCGCAGCCGCGTGATGAGCGGACCGGCCAGCCGCATGTCGGGCCCATGCAGCACGCCCACATGCCACGGCCGCGGATGCCGCCCCTCCAGCCGCGGCGTGAAACTGTGGACAGAGACCGCCACCGCCCCCGGTCGGCTGGCCAGCAGCCCGGCCAGGGCCGCGTGATAGGGCCGGTGATAGAGGTCGCGGCGGCGGGCGATCCCGGATTCGTCGATGTGGCGGTTGCCGGGCACGATGGTCCGGTCATAGAGGCGCATCACCAGCGTGGGGTCGTCCTCGCCCCGGTTCGGGTCGATCACCAGCCGCGAGAAGCGGGCAAGGATCGCAGGCGCGTCCAGCAGTCGCGCCAGTTCCTCGGCCACGCCCCCCGCGCCGATGTCATGGGCGATATGGCGGGCCATGTCGGCCTGCGCCAGCCCCAGCGTGCCGCCGTTCACATCTTCGGGCACGCGATTGCTGGCGTGGTCGCATACGACAACGAAACCGCCGGCCCTGTCGCCCCCGACGATCCGGTGCGATGCCGTCTCGATCGCCGCATCTGTGACCTTCATCGGCCCATTCTCCTGTCGGCACCCATGCCCGAGGCTGCAGTTGTGTTCCCGTCGCACTTCCCCGATAACGTCGAGGCGCGACAGGGAGGGTTTCATGCGGCGGCTGCGCAAGGTCAAGATCGTGGCGACCCTCGGGCCCGCCTCCAACGATTACGAGACGATTCGTGCGCTGTTCGAGGCGGGTGCGGATGTGTTTCGCCTCAACATGAGCCACGGCAGCCATGCCGAGACCGCGCGCCTGCACGCGCTGATCCGGCAGGTCGAGGCGGATCTGGGCCGCCCCATTGCGATTCTGGCCGACCTGCAGGGCCCCAAGTTGCGGTTGGGCACCTTTGCATCAGGTGCGATCGATCTTGAGGACGGCGCATCGTTCCGCTTCGATCTCGATCCGGCTCCGGGCGACGGTCGCCGGGTGTGCCTGCCTCATCCCGAGATCTTTGCCGCACTGGAGCCGGGCGCGCGCCTGCTGGTCAATGACGGCAAGATGCGCCTGCGGGTAGAGCGTTGCGGGGCCGATTTCGCGGAATGCACCATCGAGACCGGCGGCACGATGTCCGACCGCAAGGGCGTCAACGTGCCCGATGTCGTCCTGCCGCTGGCGGCCCTGTCCGAAAAGGACCGGGCCGATCTGGAATTCGTCTGCGATCTTGGGGTGGACTGGCTGGCGCTGTCGTTCGTGCAGCGGCCCGAAGACCTTATCGA
>JAFIEC010000371.1 GCA_020832725.1 Paracoccaceae bacterium
CGTGGGCGAGATCCTCCGGTTTCCGCTGGATGCGCAAGGGCGCGGCAATGCCGGAACACGTGCCGCGCGGGTGCGCGAGGTTCTCGATCTGGTGAACCTGCCCGTGCATCTGCAGCATTCATATCCCAACCAGCTCTCGGGTGGGCAGGCACAGCGTGTGGCTATCGCACGGGCGCTGGCGCTCGATCCGCGGGCCCTGGTCTGTGACGAGCCGACATCCGCGCTGGACGTATCGGTGCAGGCGCATATCCTCAACCTGCTGCTCGACCTTCGCGATCGCACGGGGGTGGCGATCGTGATGATCAGCCACGACATGGCCGTCGTCGAGACGCTCGCCGACCGGGTATCGGTGATGTACCTCGGACGCATCGTCGAAGAGGGGCCGGCATCCCGCATCTTCGCGCAGCCACGCCATCCCTACACGCGGGGTCTGTTTTCCTCGGTGATGGCGCCCGATGCGGATGCAGGACTTCCAGAACCCGCCTTTCATGGTCTTGCGCCCAATCCGGTCGACGTGCCGTCAGGCTGCGCGTTTCACCCCCGTTGCGGTTTGGCCGGGAAAATCTGCAGCGAGGACCGTCCCGAACTGAACCACAAGGAAGAGCACAGGGCGGCCTGCCACTTTGCCTGACCGGCAACGACCCGATTTGCGATCGCGGCCACCATCACGAATGCTGCGCCAATGGGGGACATGAGGGGACCACCCCTCCGCGACGCCCTTGCCCGGGGGCGGCACACGTCCTTGTGGCAGCCGCCCCCTGCCCTCGATGGACATGAACGGCGGGATGTCCGCAGTGTTGTGCGCCCCGGTTTCCTCGATCCCCGCGCAGGATTTCGGGGCATGGTCAGCGGCCTCGACCCCGTCCGGGCTCTGGGGATCGCGCGTCTTCTGCCCCCGGGGCCACGGAGGCAAAGGGAAAGTTGCCCCGCCGGTGCAGCACCTTCTCGCCCTCAACCAGAACAAACACCACGATGCCGACAAGAATGCACAGCCCCCAGCCCCGGGCATCAAGCGGCACGGTGCTGAACAGCGTGTTCATGAAGGGGGCGTAGGTCAGCAGCAGTTGCAGGAAGATGATCGCGGCAATGGCGATCAGAACGACCCTGTTCCCTGTCAGCCCCGACAGCGTCCAGGCCGGGGCGCTGAACGAGCGGGTGTTGAGCAGATAGAACACCTGCCCCATCACCAGCGCATTCACCGCCAGCGTCCGGGCCAGTTCGACCGGCGTATCCGGGTCCTGTTGCTCCAGGTAGAACAGAAGCCCTGCCCCGCTCAGCAAAAGCATGCCGACGAAGGCCGTGCGCCACAACACAAAGGCGGTCAACAGCGCCTCGTCCGGCGGGCGTGGCGCGCGGGTCATCAGGTCGCCCTCGGCCTTCTCCCAGGCGAAGGCGATGCCCAGGGTGACCGCCGTGACCATATTGATCCAGAGGATCTGCACCGGCGTCACCGGCAGCACGAAGCCCAGCAGGATCGCAAGAACAATGATGAACGCCTGCGCGAAGTTCGTCGGCAGCAGGAACAGGATGGACTTGCGAAGGTTGTCGTAGACGACGCGGCCCTCTTCGACCGCGCGCTCGATCGAGGCAAAGTTGTCATCGGCCAGCACCATGGCAGAAGCCTCGCGCGCGACCTCGGTGCCTTCCTGTCCCATGGCGATCCCGATATCCGCGCGCTTGAGGGCCGGTGCGTCGTTCACGCCGTCCCCCGTCATGGCAACGATCTGACCCCTGGACTGCAGCGCCGTCACAAGCCGCAACTTGTGCTCGGGGCTGGCCCGGGCAAAGACATTCACGTCGGCGATCCTGTCGGGCAGGTCGTCGTCGGAGATCGCCTCGACCTCGCGCCCGGTCAGCACCTCGTTGCTGCTCCTGATCCCAAGGGTCGCCGCCACCGAGGCGGCGGTCCTGGCGTGATCCCCGGTGATCATCTTCACACCGATGCCGGCCTCATGACAGATGCCGACGGACTCGATGGCCTCCTCGCGCGCCGGGTCGATCAGGCCGAAAAGCCCCTGAAAGATCAGGTCATGCTCGGCCTCGTCCTCGGCAAGTTCCGACACCTCGCCGACATCCTTGCGGGCAACGGCCAGCAGCCGCTGGCCGCGTTCGGCGATCTCGTCGGCCCAGACCAGCCATTGATCAGCGTCCAGCTCGCGGGTCTGGTCGCCGTGTTGTTCGGTGCCGCACATCTCCAGCAAGCGTTCGGGGGCACCCTTGACAAAGATGACGCAATTGCCTGCGTCATCCTCATGCAGCGTCGCCATGTAGCGCCGTTCCGATGCGAAGGGGATTGCGTCCTTCCGGGGGCGATTGGCGGCCTCGGCCTCTTGGTCAAACTCTGCCTTTCGGGCCAGTGCAATCAGCGCCGCCTCCATCGGGTCACCTTCGGGGCGCCACTCGCCATCCTTTCTGGTCAGCGTGGCGTCGTTGCACAGCAGGCCGATGCGCAGCATCTCGCGCAGGTCGGCATGCTCGGAAATATCCACCTTGTCGCCCTCGACGGTGAAGCCGCCTTCGGGCGCGTAGCCGACGCCTTCGACCTCCACCTCCGACGCTGCGCTGCGCAGGGTCTTCACCGTCATTTCGTTGCGGGTCAGCGTGCCGGTCTTGTCGGCGCAGATCATGGTGACCGCGCCCAGTGTCTCCACCGCCGGCAGTTTGCGGATGATCGCATTGCGGCGTGCCATCCGCTCGACACCGATGGCCAGCGTCACCGTCATCACGGCAGGCAGGCCCTCGGGAATGGCGGCAACGGCAATCGAGACGGCGGCAAGGAACATCTCGCTCCAGTCCCGCCCCCAGACGAAGACGCCGATCAACAGGACGATGACGGACAGCGCCAGGATCGCGATGCTGAGCGTTCGGGTGAAACTGTCCAGCTTGCGCATCAGGGGCGTGCGCAGGCTTTCCACCTCGGACAGCATGGTGCTGATCTGGCCGATTTCCGTCTCGTCGCCGATGCGGACGACCACGCCGGTGCCCTGACCGGCGGTGACCACCGTACCCGAATGAACCAGGCTGGCACGGTCGCCGATGTCCGCGTCCTCGGCGACCGGATCGGCCGATTTTTCGACAGCGGTCGATTCTCCGGTCAGCGCCGCTTCCTGCGTCTGCAGGTTCCTCGCCCGCAGAAGCCGAAGGTCGGCAGGCACGCTGTCGCCGGCCTCCAGATGCACGATGTCGCCCGGCACCAGCTCTTCGGCCGGCAGCGTGCGCTTCTTGCCGTCCCGGGTCACGCGCGCATCATGCGAGAGAATTTTCTGAACGCTTTCAAGGGCACGCTCGGCGCGGCCCTCCTGAACGAAGCCGATAACGCCGATGATCAGTACCACCGAAAAGATCACGCCGCTGTCGAGATATTCCCCCAGCAACCCCGTCACGAGGCCCGCGAACAGCAGCAGGTAGAGGAACAGGTTGTTGAACTGGCCGAGGAAACGACGCAGCACGGATTGGCGCGTGCCCTTTTGCAGGCGGTTCGCCCCGAAAGTTTCACGGCGCGTCGTGACAGCCTTGTCGTGCAGGCCGTGCTCGGGGTCGACATCCAGTGTTGCCGTCGCGTCGTCCGACGACAGCGCATGCCACGCCGTCTTTCCGGGATCGTCTCTGGACAGCTGGTCATCCTTGCCCATGCGTCTCGCTTCCTCCGCCTCATGGCAGGCTGATCCTGCCTGCAAAGGCCGGGGCATCGCCATGCCCCGGCCTGTTCGTACAGGGTCACCTTGGGGATTGCCGCATTGGCAGGCCTCAAGCTTCCGGCACCGGTTCGCGGCGATCACGGCAGCCAGCGGCGCGGTCGGTCATCCGCCTTACCCGGCGTCCTGACCGTCCAGCAGGAAACTGATCTTCGCATTCACCCGGTAGCTTGTGATCCTTCCATCCTCGACTGCGGCGTTCATCTCCTTGAGATAGATGGATTTGACGTTCCGAACCGACTTCGCGGCCTGCGTGACCGCGTTCTGTGCAGCGTCCTCGAAGCTCTTTTCGGACTCGGCGAGGACTTCGATCACCTTGAGCATGGACATCATGGTTCTCCTTCTGTTTGCATCTTCACTGCGGGATGCAGCCAATGCGCCTGACCTTCGCGAGCATGCTGCGACGCCATCAGGAGGTGGATGCCGGCGGCCTCGCCGGCACTCCCGGGTCACGAATATGCCGACGCTTCGGCCCCGAGGCGCGCAGGATCCGGGTGCCGTCATCCCGGCGAAGCCTGGGCCGCCGACCTGGATCTTGACGAAGACCGGCTGTTCGCGCGCCCGGCGTCATCCTGCGCTGTCTCGGATGTCGCCCGGCTGCCCGCTTTGGCGGTGTCGCCCGGGTCCGCATCAGAAGACGACGCCTCGACCTGCGTCGTCGCCATCGCATCGGCACAGCGCATGCAAAGCGCGGTCCATTCCTGCAGGTCTTCTCTCATGCGCTCCCACGACCCGCGTTGCCAATCGGTGACGGCCTTCAGGGCTGCTGCAGGGTCGCTCCTGTCGGCCGAGTTCATCTGGCTCAGCGCCTCGGCAGCGCTTCTCGTCGCCTCCTGGCGGCGTTCCAGCCAGTGCCGGGCAAAGCTTTCGACATCCCTGAGCATCTGGTCACGCGCCTTGAAGAACTGTTCGAACTGGGGGCCCGATACCCCATTCAGCGCGAAAAGCGCCTGTGTCTGGCGCGCCAGATCGGTGGTGTCCGCCTGCGCCTGATCCTTTGTCATTTGCCCACTCCCACAGCTGATTACTCGCTCGAATCGCGCGTCGATTGAACCGTGACAAGGCGGCATCGGCATTAACCCGCGTCAAACGGCCGGCATGCGGGACCGTCCCCTTGAGACTTGCACTCCGCGTGATACACTCGTCACAGTAACCGAAGTGGTGCCGGAAACCCGAGCTGGTGCCTCAACGTTTCGTGAATTGCGCCCGGCATTCGGATCGGGCAAGGCTGAATTGGGAGAATCCCTGCAACTTATTGAATAAAAGGAGTTAGTTGGAGGTTTCTGATGCTGCAGACCAATTTTTGCATCGAACAGCTTATTGACCGCGAGAAGCGTGCTGTGGCGAAGGGCACGATCCTGAAATGCGAGACCGATGACGCCCCGGTGCGGTATCTTGTCTCAGAGGGCTGGCTGGCGGAATCCAAGTTGCTGCCAGACGGGGAACAGCAGATCGTTGACTTCATCCTTCCCTGCGAGACATGCGATCCGATCTCTGCAGACGAAAAGACAAGCTCCGTGCAGGTCGAGGCCCTGTGCGACGCGGTGGTGACCGAGATTGACGTGGCCGCCTGGGATCGGCTGCTGCAAGACCATCCCGATCTTCAGCGCGTCGAAAGGCTCAAGCAGGTAGCAGCCCATAGCCGACAATCCGAACGTTTGCTGCGCCTCGGCAAGTCCAGCGCCGAGACGCGGATTGCCTATGCGCTGATCGAACTGTGCATGCGGCTGACAGCCATCCACGCCACGAAGGACGGCGCGTTCCACGTGCCGCTGGGCCAGAAACAGCTGGGTGATTTCACGGGGCTGTCATCCGTCCATGTCTGCCGGACGCTGCGGCGGATGAACCGGATGGGCCTGATCACGACGCATGAACAGATGGATATCGTCATTCATGACGTCTTTGCACTGGCCGAGCTTGCGAAAGTGGATCTCGGCACGCTGCGCAGGGAGATCATTCCCGGCGCCGCGTGACAGACGCATCATCCGTGCGCGCATCATCCGCGCGCATCGCCGGCACGCGCTTCGCTGATCTCGCCCAGAACCTGCCCGGCCAGTTCCTCGGATACATGTTCGGCAATGTCTCCAACCGACAATATGCCCACCGGCGTGCCCGAACGATCGACAACCAGCAGACGGCGCACCTGCTGCTCGCCCATCAGCGCGGCGGCCTCGGTCACTTGCTGGTCATCGAAACAGGTGATCACGTCGGGTGACATGATCTCACCCACCGTTGTCTCCATGCCGGGCGCAAATCCCGGGCTGGCGATGACGCGCATCACAAGATCGCGATCGGTCACGATACCGACCGTCCGGTTCTCATGGAAGACGGGTAAGGCGCCCACATGATGATCCCGCATCTGCTGGGCCGCAGCGCGAATAGTGGTTGCATGCGTCGCACTTATCACCGGCGACGACATCACCTTACCGATCAGCATCTTCTTCTCATTGCTTTCGATCTTTTCCTCGGCGCGCCCGAGCGGCACGCTCGGCGCATACCTTTCACGGAACCGGAGCAGATCGCATTAACGCGGGTCAATGCCCCGGGGGCGATTGACGTCTAGGATCGAATCACCAGCTGGAGAGATCCCATGCCGCGCTGCCTGCTGTGTGATGACCATGTGCCCGATCTCACGATGGATGATGTCTATCGTGTCCTCGAGGCGCTTGGCCCGATGCCCAGCGAGGCGCTGGCGGCAATGGTGGATTACGGGCTGAGCGATGCCGAAATCGGTCGGTATTTCAAGCTTCCGCATTACATGATCACCACGTTGCGAGAGCATTGGGGGATTGCCAGCGATCAATAGCCGGCTCCGGTCCGTCTTGCCGACAGCCTGCAAGACCTGTTCGGCACCACAGCGGCCCCACGGGCAAGCATCTTCTCCGCGCCGGAGTGCCGAGTAGGCCGGACCGGTGGCAAGGAAGCTCGTGCATGTCCGCGGGGTTACCCACTAAGTCTGTTCCGCTTGGTGAGCATCACGGCAAGGGCGGCCGACCCACGAGCCTCGCGGGGCCCTGTCGCCCGGCCTCACTCTGCCGGAGACCCGGTTGGCGATGGTTTCCGCTCGCTCATTGCTGAAACACATAGGTTCCGGGGGCGTTGTCCTGCGCGCGGAATCTGCCCTTTGCCGCTCCCAGACCGGGCGGCGAACCCTCGCCGCTGGAGCGCGCATCGAGCCAGTCAACCATTGCCGGCCACCATGACCCCTCGCGGGCCTCGGCCACGCCCTCCCAGAATTCGGGCGGGATATAGGGGTCGTCCCGTTCCGAAGTGTGAATGTGAAAGGCGCGCTTCTTGTGCCCCGGCGGGCTGACGATGCCGGCATTATGCCCGCCGCTGGTCAGCACGAAGGTGATCGCAGGATCGGCCAGCAGGTGCAGCTTGTAGACCGAACGCCACGGCGCGATATGGTCCGAGGTGGTCGAGACACAGAAGATGGGGACCTGGATCGCGCCAAGGGTTACCGGCTTGCCTCCCATGCGGTATTGCCCCTGAGCGAGTTGGTTGCCCAGATAGAACTGGCGCAGATATTCGCTGTGCATGCGGTATGGCAGGCGTGTGGCGTCGGCGTTCCAGGCCAGCAGGTCGAACATCGGCTGCCGGTTGCCCATCAGATATTCGCGGATGTAGCGCGACCAGATCAGATCGGCCGAGCGCAGCAACTGAAACGCTCCGGCCATCTGTTTGGTGTCCAGATAGACCTGATCCCAGATCATGTTTTCCAGATACGAGACTTCGCTTTCAATGATGAACAGCTTCAGCTCGCCCGGTTCCTCAAAGTCGGTCTGCGTGGCCAGCAGGGTGAGTGTGGCCAGCC
>JAFIEC010000334.1 GCA_020832725.1 Paracoccaceae bacterium
ATCTTCGGGACGGCAGGCGCGCTGGCCTCCGGGCTGGAGGCGGCCCGCGCGGCCCTGCGGGCGCTGGGCCTGCGCGCCCCCCGCATCGCGCCGCCCGCAGCCGAGGATGCGCCCGTTTCCATCACACCGTTCTGGCAGGTCACCGGCCTGCCCGGCCGGGCCTTTCTCGACCTGCAGAACGACGTGACCACCAAGGACATCGCCCTTGCCGCGCAGGAAAGCTTTCGCGCGGTAGAGCACATGAAGCGCTACACCACTCAGGGCATGGCCCCCGATCAGGGCAAGACCTCCAACGTCACGGCGCTGGCGGTGCTGGCCGACATCACCGGCCGGGCGATCCCCGAGGTGGGCACCACGACCTATCGCCCGCCCTATGTGCCCGTGCCCATAGGTGCCATGGGGGCCGGGGGCGCGGGCATGGGCTTTGCCCCCCGGCGCCGTGCCCCGGCCGAGGCCGCCCACCGCGACCGCGCCGCACCCATGCTGGAGGCGGGGCTGTGGTATCGGCCCGCCTATTACCCCCGCCCCGGAGAAACCGGCTGGCGCCCCGCCTGTGACCGGGAAGTCCGCCTGGTGCGCGAGGCGGTGGGGGTGGCGGATGTCTCTACCCTCGGCAAGATCGCGCTGCAGGGCCCGGATGCCGCGGCACTGCTTGATCATGTCTATGCCAACACGCTCTCGACGCTGGCACCGGGGCGGGTGCGCTATGGGCTGATGCTGCGTCCCGACGGCCATGTGATGGACGACGGCACTGTCGCCTGCCTTGCCCCGGGCAGCTATCTGCTGACCACCACCACCCATGCCGCAGCCCAGGTGATGCGGCATCTGGAATTCGTGCTCCAGTGCCTGCGTCCCGATCTGGATGCCCATGCCGTCTCGGTCACCGACCAATGGGCGCAATTCGCGGTGACCGGGCCGCGCGCGCGGCGGCTGATGGCCAGTCTCGTGGCCGAGGACCTGGGTGACCGCGCCCTGCCCCACATGCGCTGGTGTCCGGCCACGATTGCGGGCATCCAGGGCAGGCTGTTCCGGGTCAGCTTTTCGGGCGAGGTCGGCTTTGAGATCGCGATCCCCGCCCGACACGGCGACGCGCTGTTTCGCCTGCTGGTGGCCCAGGCCGAGGCGCTGGGTGGCGGGGCCTATGGCCTTGAGGCGATGAACGTCCTGCGGATCGAGAAGGGTTTTCTGACCCATGCCGAGATGGACGGACGCACCACCGCCTTCGACCTGGGTCTGGAGCGGATGCTCTCGAAGGACAAGGATTTCATCGGTCGCCTCGCCGCATCCCGCCAGGGGCTGACCGGCCCTGAAAGGGCACAGCTGGTGGGCCTGCGCCCCGCCGGTGCGGTGCAGGAGCTGCTGGGAGGGGCCTCGCTGTTTGACGAGGGAGCACAGCCGGTCGCGGCCAACCTGCAGGGCCATGTTACCTCGGCGGGATACTCGCCCACGCTGGGCCATACGATCGCACTCGGCCTGCTGACGAATGGCCGCGCCCGCATCGGCACGCGGGTTCGCATGGTCGATCACATGCGCAAGGTGGAAACCCTGTGCGAGGTCTGCCAGCCCTGCTTCTTCGATCCGGAGGGAGGCCGCGCCCGTGGTTGAACTGATTGCCCGCAGCCCTTTGCCACATCTGCCCCTGCGCATCGGCGCCCTGCTTCTGGAGGAAACCACCCCCTCCGCCCTGTGGCTGCTGGCCCCCTTCCGACAGAAGGAACAGGCGCTTCGTGCCGCATTGGGAAGCGGGGCACCCGGATGGCCCGCGCCGGGGCGGGTGCTGTCGCGGGGGGGTATCCGGATGATCTGGTCCGGCCCGCGCGAGGCACTCTGGGCGGGTGACACAGCTCCGCCCGAGGCGGCGGCCGGGGCCGCGGCGATGGTCGCGCAAAGTGACGGGCTGTGCACCCTGCGTCTGACCGGCGAGGATGTGGCAGGCTGCCTTGCCCGGCTTGTGCCTGTCGATCTGCGCCCCGCCGCCTTTGGGCGCGGTTCTGCGGCGCGCAGCCTGCTGGGCCATATCCCGGCGCTTCTGGTCCGGGTGGCTGGCGGCGGGGTAGAGATCTTCGTGCCCCGTTCCATGGCCGAGGAGGCCGCCCACGAGATCGCGCGCGCGATGCACCGCATGGCCGGGCGGGCCGCCCTCGCGGCACGCTAGGGTCCTTGCGCGCCTGCGCACAGGTGGGCCGCGCAGGCCCGCACATTGCGCGCGCGCCCGCAGGTCCCTAGCTGTGTTGCGAAAGGAGACCGCCCATGTCCATCCGCCCTGTCACCGAATTCCGCCCCGCCGCACCCACCCTCGAGGGAGCCGGGGTCAAGCTGCACCGTGCCTTCGGATTTCAGGACCCGTCCGAACTCGACCCGTTCCTGCTGTTCGACGATTTCCGCAATGAGCGGCCCGAAGACTACCTGCGCGGCTTTCCCTGGCACCCGCACCGGGGGATCGAGACGATCACCTATGTGCTGGCCGGCAATGTCGATCATGCCGACAGCCTCGGGAATGCCGGGAACCTCGGCGCGGGCGATGTGCAATGGATGACTGCGGGACGCGGCATCCTTCATCAGGAGATGCCCCAGGGCGATGCGCAGGGTCGGATGCATGGCTTCCAGCTCTGGGCGAACCTGCCTGCGTCGCTGAAGATGACCGCGCCGCGCTATCAGGATGTGGGCGCGCGCGAGATCCCCGAAGTGACCGATGACGACGGCACCGCCGTGCGCGTGATCACCGGCGAATTCTGGGGCAAACGCGGACCCGTTGACGGTATTTCGGCGGACCCGCTGTATCTTGATGTGACCGTGCCGCCGGGGCGGCGAAAGGTTCTGCCCGTGGACACCTATCGCCGGGCCTTCGCCTATGTGTTCGAGGGATCGGGCCGCTTTGCCGATGCCTCTGCCCCGACGGGCGTGCTGCTGGAGAAGGAGATCGCCGGGCGCGAGGTGCATGTCCGCGACATGACGGGCGACCGCACGCTTGTGAAGTTCGGCACCGGCTCGGAGGTGGTCGTTCAGGCCGGCGAGCGCGGCATCCGCTTTCTGCTCGTGGCCGGCGCGCCCATACAGGAACCCGTGGCATGGGCGGGCCCGATCGTGATGAACACCCGCGCCGAACTGGAGCAGGCCTTTGCCGAGCTGCGCCGGGGCAGCTTCATCCGCGCGTCCTGAACCCTGCGGGATTGCCGTGATCCCCGCTCCGCGCTAGCGTCCCACCAAATAATGGCAGAGGGCGGGGCGGGATCATGGCACTGGATGGGGCGGAGGCGCTGGATGTCTCCATGTTTTCGCGGGGCGACCTGCTCAACCTGATCCTGCAACGGTCCGAGGTGCTGGACGACATTCCGCGCCCCGGCAGGCTGATCAAGGCCTGGACCGAGGGCAACCCGGCACCCCTGGAGGAACAGGTCGAACGACTGGGCCCCGAGATCGCCCGCCGCGCATTCGCGCGCATCCGCACCGAATGCGAGGTGCTGGATCCGGTGCTGAAGCGTCTGGCACCAAAGCGGGTGGCGGATATCGGTTGCGCGCCG
>JAFIEC010000389.1 GCA_020832725.1 Paracoccaceae bacterium
CCAGCCACCAGTGCAGATTATCTGGAGGCGTTCCAGACCGCGCTGCCCGATGATCTGGAAACCATTTCCCAGGAAATCGGCCTGCATCTGGGGGCCGAGATCGCCGACCTGCGCGCGGCGGCGGCTGCCATCACCGACCCGATGGATCTGCAACGGCTCTATTCCGGGCTGTTCCTGACCCCGCCCACGCCGGTCATGGTCAACACCGCCTTCTATCTGGATGGTGCCGTGATGGGCGACAGCGAGGAAGCAATCTCTGCGGCCTATGCCCGCCATGGGTTCGAGCGCCATCAGCATTTCCGCGACCTGAACGACACACCCGCCGTGCAGGCAGAGTTTCTGGCGCTGCTGTTCGAGAAAGCGGGCGAGAAGGCGCGTGCGGGCGAGGATATCGAGGCCCGCGCCTGGAACGCCGAGGCCGAGGCGTTTCTGTCCGCCTATGTCTGCCGCTGGATCACGCCCTTCCTGCGTGATCTTGAAACCGCCAGCCGCGATCATGGGGTCAATCCAGCCTATGCGCATCTGGCCCGTCTGGTCTGGCTGGCTGTGGAGGGGTCAGTGGCGACACCGGAGGTGGCCATCATCAAGGCGGGGATGGACAGCCTCCCGCGCGGCTCGGCCCGCGGGATCGGCGCGTTGACAGCCGAGGATCTGGCCGAGATCGCCTACAGGTTGGAGCGTGATGGTCTCGGCTGGGATCACGTGGCGCAGAATGACGGCTGGGATGATGCGGTTTTCGCCGCGCGCCGTGCTCGAGGCGAGGCTGACGCCGCTGCGCAATAGGGCCGCGACGATGCGCGTGGTGCTGGTATGCCTGATGGCGCTGCTTTTCGCGCTGGCCGTGAAAGCCGGTACCGACTGGGGTGATTTCGAAACCGAGATGGGCGTTCTGCCCCCGGACGAGGCCGCCGAGGTTCGCGCCCTTGTGGCGGCCGAGATCGCGGCGGAACGCGCCCGGGACGAAGCGGCCCGGCAGGCAGCACATGCCGAAGCAGAGCGGATCGCAGCCGAACGCGCTGCCCGGCCGTTGGGCGAACGCCTGGTTGAGGCGCGCTGCCTGTCCTGCCACGATGCGGCACAGATCGCGGATGCGAGACTCGGCACCCCGGGCTGGACGGTTACGGTGCTGCGGATGGAGTGGCTGAACGGGGCCCGGCTCGAACCGGGGGAGAGGGCGGTCATTGTCGCCCATCTGGCCGCTCCCTACCCGGAGCGTGATCGCTCGGAATGGGCAGGGCTGGTCGCGGGAGGCGGCCTGATTGCGCTCCTTGGTCTTGGGGCCTGGGTCTGGAGGAGGAGAAGATGGTCTGCGATGCACGCGCCTTGAGTGATTGCACGGCCCCTGCGCCCTTGATGGGCTGGGAAGAGGCCCGGGCGATCGGTTTGTCGCTGGCCCGCCCGGTTGATGGTTTCGCGACCATGCCGCTGGCGGCGGCGCTTGGTCGGGTGACGATTGCGCCCTGCATGTCGCCGGTGGCTTTGCCGCTTTTCGACAATTCCGCGATGGATGGCTATGTGCTGGCCGTATCCGGCCTGACCGGGCCCGGCCCCTGGACCTTGCCGATTGCCGGCCGCATCGCGGCAGGTGATTCTGCGAGAGAACTGCCACCCGGTGCTGTGCTGCGCATCCTGACAGGTGCCCCAATCCCTTCTGGTGCCGATGCCGTGGTCATGCAGGAACACGTTCGGCGCGATGGCGCGTTCATTACCCTCGACACACCGCCATCGCCCGGCATCAACATCCGTCGCGTGGGCGAGGATCTGTCGTTGGGGGGCGAGGTTCTGCCTGCCGGCCGTGAACTGGGGCCGCGTGAACTGGGCGTGCTGGCGGCGACCGGGCAGGCCGAGGTGGCGGTACGCCGCTCTGTGCGTGTGGCGCTTCTGTGTTCGGGCTCGGAACTGCGTGAGCCTGGCGAAACCCTTGCCCCCGGTCAGATCTGGAATGCCAATCGTTTCCTGATGTCTGCGGCGTTGACCCTGCCGTGGGTCGAGCTTGTCGATCTGGGTGCCGTACCGGATGATCCCACCCGACTTGCGGCTGCCCTGCTCCAAGCTGCGGACTCGGCTGATCTGGTCATCTCGACCGGTGGCATGGCCGATGGCGACGAGGATCACATGCCGCGCCTGCTGCGCGAAAACGGCGGATCGGTTCACGCGCTCAAGGTTGCCATCAAGCCGGGCAAGCCGGTGGGGATCGGTCGACTTGGTGGGGCGGTCCATGTCGGGCTGCCGGGCAATCCGGTTGCGGCTTTTGTCACCTGGGCAATGCTGGGCGCTCCCCTCCTGCGCAAGCTCGCCGGGTTTACCGATCCACTGCCCGTGTTCCAGACGGCGCGGCTCTCTGCTCCGCTGATCCGCAAGCCGGGTCGTGCCGAGTTCCGCCCAGCCCGCCTGAGACCTTGCGGCCCAGATGGGTTGCCGCTGGTGGAACTCATGGCTCCGAATTTCTCCGCCCGGATTGCCCTGTTAGCCAGCGCCGACGGTCTGGCCCTGATCCCGGCCACAACCGATCGGCTGGAAACGGGTGCTCTTGTCGATTTCCTGCGTTTCTGAAGGTTCTCTCATGACTGTATCCACCCCCACGCCTGACGCCATCCGAGCCTGCCTGACCGGCATCGCCGTGCCGGGCGGCGGCAATCTGATCTCGGCCGACCGGGTGCGAGCGCTGACCGTCGCTGAGGGCCGCGTCCGGTTCGTGATCGAGGCCGCGGGCCCGTCCGAGGCACAGGCGCTGAACCCGGTCGTCGAGGCGGCAGAAGCGGCCCTGCGCGCCCTGCCGGGGGTTCGGTCTGTGCAGATTGCCGTCACTGCCGAGGCCGCTCCGAAGCAGCCGCCCGATCTGACCATAGGTCGCCACCCCGAAGGCGGGCCGAAACAGCGCCGCATCCCGGGCGTCAAACGCATCCTCGCTGTCGGTTCGGGCAAGGGGGGTGTGGGCAAGTCCACCGTCTCGGCCAATCTGGCTGTAGCGATGGCTCGGCAAGGCTGGAAGGTGGGGCTGCTGGATGCCGATATCTATGGCCCCAGCCAGTCGATGATGATGGGCGTAACCCGCGCGCCGGCCTCGCCCGATGGCAAGACGATCATTCCGCTTCAGGCACATGGCATCTGTTTCATGTCGATCGGCAACATGCTTCCCGAAGGCCAGGCCGTCATCTGGCGTGGGCCGATGCTGATGGGCGCGTTGCAACAGCTTCTGATGCAGGTGCGCTGGGGCGATCTGGATGTTCTGATCGTCGACATGCCGCCCGGGACAGGCGATGTTCATCTGACGCTGTGCACGCATTTCGACGTGACCGGGGCACTCGTGGTGTCCACCCCGCAGGACATGGCGCTGATCGATGCACAGAAGGCGCTCACGGCGTTCAGGGAACTCAAGACCGAGGTGATCGGGCTGATCGAGAACATGTCTACCTACATCTGCCCGAACTGCGGGCATGAGGAGCATCTCTTCGGCCATGGCGGCGTGGCGCGCGAGGCGGCGAAGATGGGCCTGCCGGTTCTGGCCGAGATCCCGCTGACGATGGATGTGCGCATCGGCGGCGACAGCGGCACCCCCGTCGCTCTGACCGACGGGCCCGTGGCCGAAATCTATGGTCGGCTGGCCGCCCGTCTGATTGCTGCAGCGGAACGGGCCGGGGTTCCGGCCTGAGAGGTTCTGGAGCCCTCCACATATTCTCGGGACCTTGCTTCCATGGCCCTGCGAGAAGGTAATCCTGCCTGTTCTGACGGGGTGCGAAGGCGGAACTCATGCGGGCGATTTGGGCTTGTGGCGGGGTGATCGCGCCGATGCTCATGTTGAGACGTTCGAATTTTTCAGGTCAAAATCTCCTGGGTCGCGATCTTCTGCACCGCCTCGATGGCATCAAGGATGCAGAGGTCCAGCCCGGCCCCCAGATGCTTGTCAGCATTGGTCAACCCAGCCAAGAGGAGCCGCGATCCGCTTTTCCTCCGGCGCCTTCATCTGGCCCATCATGGACGCGTCCATGCCGCCATGCTTCGCGCGCCACTTGCGGAAGGTCGCGCTGCCGATCCCATACGCGCAGCAAAGTTCGCGCACGCCCGCCCCGCCCGACGCAGCAGACCCATAATCCGGGCTTCAGTGAAAAGGCTCTCCTGCATCGTAATACCCTTGTTCATCGTGCTGAGAAATTTCCACTTCCGTATCGCGCCAATCAGTGGGGGAAGATTATCTCGCTGCAGCGTGCGCGTGCCTTGCAAAGCCCTCTGTCAGGTAGGTGACCGCCTCCAATTCCGAAATGACGTCGGCATACTTGGCGCTCATGTCGAAGAGATTGGCCTCATGCGGTGCCGGACGTCGGTCGCCGCAGGCATCGCGTATCCGATCGACCCCCTTGCGGTCACGACACATGAGCGAATGCACGAGCGCGCTTCTCCGATCCGGTCGCCGTCGGAATTTTCCGTTGTTCTCGAGGATTGTGCGGGTGGGGCTGTGCACCGACCCGACCACCATGAGAGCCGGAAGCGGTCGCTCAGAGCCGGTCTTCTCCGGAGTTGAAGACTGCTCCGGTTTGGGAGGCCGTTCACAAGATGCCGAAATCAAAGGTATTTTCTGAAATCATTGCTGCGCAATTCGACGCCGGTGGTGTTCGTGAAGATGGAACGCTGACGGGCCAACTTTCGCGGCCCGATCCGACGCCATTCCAGTGCCCCGGCGACCGCGCAGACGACGCCCGGATGGCAAAGCGCTTGATTGGCAGGCGAAATCAGGAAAAGCTTGAAAACAAGTGGCAGGCTGCTTCGGGTGGGTCGGATAATGCGGTTCGGCGGCCTCCGAAGACCCGCTTCCTGGTAATTTCTTTCCGGTCAACCTCACGTCAGTTGGTCTGGTTTGGAGCAACACGAGAATGTCCGCATACGATGGCGACCGCCTTGGGCCGGTCGCGCGCTCGGCAGCCCTGGCAGTGTCAGTTTCAGCGTTCGGCGCGCTGGCCATTCGGGTCGTCGCGAGTCTGGAGCAGTTCGAAGGCGATATGGGGGCGACGCTCTGGCACCTTGCCGGGTTCTTTACAGTGCTTACCAACCTTCTGGTTGCCGTGCATTTCATGGCGATTGCGGCGGGTTGGCGGGTCTCCGGAGCACGCGTGGCGGGGCTGGTCCTCTGGATCGGGCTTGTGGGACTCGTGTATCATCTGTTGCTTGCGCGGCTTTGGTCGCCAGAGGGCCTGGCCTGGTGGGCAGATCACAGCCTGCATACACTCGTGCCAATCCTGGTTGCCCTCTGGTGGCTCGCATTTGTTCCGGTTTGGTCGCCTAACTGGCGTGTGCTCCTGAGCTGGCAGGGTTGGCCATTGGCATATGTTGTCTACGCACTCCTTCGCGGGGGACTCACCGGATTCTGGCCATATCCGTTCCTTGATCCAGGTCTGAATGGTGCCTGGGGAGTGGCCGTGAATCTTCTTGGTTTGCTGGTGAGCTTCCTGCTTTTCGGAGCTGCATTGGCATTTCTGGATCACTTGCGCTTGGGTTCCAGACGCTGACCGAATGAGTTGTGCAGCCTCGCCCCCGGACCCGATGGCCATCGCCGCCTTCGTGTTCGAGCCGGTAGTGTGCGCTGCTCGTGGCGGCTTGCCCGCAACGCCTGGCCATTCGGCCCAAGTGCGCGCAATCTGTGATCCTGATGATCGCCGACCAGGTGACGTGTGCCGCCGGGCGCTGCGGCGTGAGGCGGGTGCCGGAGCATGAGCGGGTGGAGCCAGACGTCATGGCCGCCCCCAAGAGCCTCGCGGGGGGCTGTCGCGACCTCTGCGCCTCGGTGTTCGGAGGCGCTGTCGGTGTCGATAGGCTGGGATCGCTGCTCCGAGACTTGGTGGATGCGGCCCATGACATGGACCCCGCAGCGATCGAGGGACGGTCCGAGGCAGGCCGTTCGGCGGTGCTCAGCCAGCCTCCTCGTTCCGTGCATCTGCCTCGATCCGAGCGCCTGCGATCCTGCCGAGAGTCACGGCTGCAAGCAGGCCGTTCCCGGACAGATAGCCTGCATCACCCGAGCCCGAGACACCGCAGGCCGCGCCACCCGTCGCATAGAGGTTGTCCAACACCCCTCCGTCGAGCCGTCGGACGCGCGCCATTCCGTCGATAGCCAGCCCCCCCTGGGTGTGAAACAGAGCTGCGCGGACGCGGACACCCTTGAACGGCGGCACGAGCGGTGCGACCCCCTTGAACGGGCGCCCGAATTCGTCCTCTCTGATACCGGCCTTGCAGCCCTCGACATCGGCCAGCGTGGCAGCGAGGGCTTGGGGCGGCAGGTTGAAGGCCTGGGCGAGGTCCTCGATCCTCTCGGCGCTGCGAATGGCACCCTGACCCTCGGCGTCGCGGAAATCGCCGAACTGTCTCCCGATTCCGGCGATCCGCGAGTCGAAGATAGCGATCGCTTCTCCGCCGGGCTGGGATTGCACGGCGCGCGCGGCTTCCGAGTAACCCTGTGCCTCGTTCCAGAAGCGTCTTCCCTCCAGGTTGACCTGAAACCCTCCCTGGGTGATCACGCCCCAGGTAATGAGGATGCCATGGGGGTGGGCTACGTTTCCGTGCCCCTGAAAAGCGCCCGTGTGCCTGACTTCGGCGCCGAGCGCCTCACCCCAGATCAGCGCCTCTCCCATGTTCCCGGGGTGGCCGAAATAGAGCGCCTCCGCGATCTCAGGCATGTATCGCGATACCAGTTCGCGGTTGGCGCCATAGCCATTGCAGGCCAGGATCAAACGGTCGCAGCCGACCACGTCGCGTCCGCCGTCGGGGCGACTGAAGGCCACGCCGTGGATCCGCCCCCCGTCTACCATGAGCGACTCTACCCGCGCCTCCGTCAGGATATCGATGCCCTCTTTCTCGGCGGCGCCCCTCAGGGCGTCGATGAGATCGCGCCCCGAGCGGCTGGGCAAGCCATGCATCCGGCGGCGGGAATGGCCGGGATAGTCGAAATCCGAGACCACGCTGAACTCAAGCCCGTGCCGGTCGGCCAGCCATTCGACTGTCGGAGCGGCGTGTCGGGTCATCAACGCGACGAGGGCGGGGTCATTTTCATCATGGGCCTTGCGCTGAATATCGCCCGCGAAAAGCTCGGCGTCATCCTCGATCCCCAGTTCGGACTGGAAGCGGGTTCCTGCAGCCGGGATCAGACCTGCCGAAAGGGCGGTGGAGCCCGATGGCAGGCGATCACGCTCAAGCACGAGGACCTCCTCGCCGGCCTCGACAGCAGAGAGGGCGGCGACCAGACCCGCCGCACCCGCGCCGATGATCAGCGTCTGGACATGGGTCGCACATGTTTCAGGCGGAGCGATGCCGATGGTCATGCCGCATTCCTCGGCCTGCCGCGAGCGGCGTCTACGGTGCTGGTGCAGGTTTTCCCGGCGTGCCCGTACGCATTTCCGAATGCAACCTTCTGGCCGTTCTCCGCCAATCCGGCGATCCCTGACGATTTCATCGTGTCTCTCCGCTTTCCTGTATTCAGGATAATACGGGTTCTTCTTGACGGAAAGAACAATTGAGGACTTGCGGACCAGACATTTCGGCGCTGTTCCGGATGTCTGGCGTGACCTGCGGACGTCTCGCGGGGAACGGTGCGCCGCTTTGGCGGTCTTTGCCGGGCACCAGCCCGTGGCCACCGGGATGGGCCTTGCGGGCAGCGCATCGGATGCCTCCGGTCAGGCTCCGCCCACCAACTTTCCGGCTGCCGCCATCGCATGGATCGTTTCGTGTCTTGGCGTGGGAGAGGGGGGCCAGGCCTTGCCGCTGTGGGAGAGCCCAAGTCCGAGCGCGGCTTCGGCAAGCTTGTAGGTCAGGGGGCCCGGATTGATCACGGGCACCGGGAGGCGGCTTGCCAGATAGGCATGGGCCTGATGCATGGTCGTCGAACCCAGCAGGATCACATCGGCACCATCGTGCTCGATGCAGCCGAGTGCCACCGCCTCGAGGGCGGGAAAGATCTCGTCTTCCTTGCCGGCCAGCAGCGCCTGGTTATCGGGTGTTGCATCTATCCAGCGAATTGAGGCGCAACTGGACTGCAGGCCAAGGTCGGTCAGTGTGCGCATGTAGAGATGTCGCCAGTGCGGCCACATAGCGATGATCGAGAAGCGGTTGCCGAACATCAGTGCTGTCAGCACGGATGCCCGGCCCGGACCGATGACCGGAATGCTGAGTTCCGAGCGCAGCGCCGCCACGCCGGAATCGCTCATCGTGTCGATGCAGATCGCATCAAAGCCCCGCCTCTGGGCATCGAGGCCGGCCTCCAGGACCCCGAATTCCGCCAGCGCCATATCGGACGCGCTGACATAGTTCTTCGGTGCAACCTTGACCGGTTCGAACTCGAAGAGGATGTCGGGGCCGAGTGTGACTGCGGAAAGTTGCTCGCGGCGCTGCGCAAGGTTCTCTGCGCTCATTGGAAAAGGCACAATCACCAGCACCCGCTTCATCGTCAGACCCCCTTGTGTCGCCTCACTGTTGTGACCCGATCGCATCAAGAGCATGATGCCGCGCAACAAGGCAAGAGCGGAGAAGGCGGATGGACTATCTGGATGAATTGGCCGATTTCGTGGCCGGCTTTCCCGGCGATGCGCTTCCCGAAGAGGCTATGGAGCGCACGGCGCTGATCCTCGCCGATTGCATCGGGGCGATTGCGGGTGGAATGTCCGAGCCGGAGATGCAAGCCCTCGTGGCGCGCCCGGGACTCGCATCGGGAGGGCCTGCGGCAATCATCGGGACCGCACGGCATGCGCAGCCCGCACAGGCCGCGCTCCTGAACGGAACTGCCGGGACGGTGCTCGAGATGGACGAAGGCAACCAGTTCGCCCGCGGCCATCCCGGCATGCACACCGTTCCCGCAGTACTTGCCTTTGCATCGGGGCTGGATCTGTCGGGGCGCGACCTTCTCACGGCCATCGCGCTGGGCTACGAGGTCGGGGCGCGCGTCGGGATCGCCAGCCGCCTTCGGCCCTCCCTGCATCCGCATGGCACATGGGGCGCGGTATGCTCGGCGGTCGCGGTGGCCCGGCTTGCCGGCCGCGACGCCGCCGGAATCCGGCATGCGATCAACATGGCGGCAAGCTTCGCGCTGGCCAACAGTCGCCGCACGATGCTGGAGGGGGGCACCGTGAGAAACGCCTTTGCCGGCATCTCGGGGCAGATGGGGCTCCTCGTGCATGATCTTTCCGAGGCTGGCTTCGAGGCCGACAGAGACGGCCTAGGCGAAGTCTTCGGCAAGGCGCTTTCGGAGACATTCGATCGCCAGCAGATGACAGAGGCCCTCGGCGCGCGTTGGGAGGTCAGCAGGAACTATTTCAAGCTTCATGCCTGTTGTCGTTACAATCATGCTGCCCTCGATGCTCTGGCAGAGATCGTCGAACGGGAGGGCGCTCTCGACGCCGAGGCGGTCGCAGAGGTCGAGGTCGAGACCTACAACCTCGCCGTGGAGCTTGCCGATCCGGCACCGCGCAACATGCTGGCCGCGCGCTTTTCGGTGCCGTTTGCAATTGCCACGACCATCGTGACAGGGCGGACCGATATCACCAGCTTCACCGCCGATCGACTGTCGGACCCGGCCACAAGGGCTCTGGCTGGCCGGGTGCGGCTGCGCGAGGACGAGTCGATGTCGGCCCAGTTGCCCGACCGGCGCCCCGCGCGTGTCACCGTGACGCTGCATGACGGTCGCAGGATCAGTGCGGCGACGCAGACCAATAGAGGGGATTGGGCAGACCCGTATCCCGCACAGGATTTGCGGGCCAAGTTTCTCTCGCTTGCGACGCGTTGCTGGCCGGAGGCGGTGGCGGCGCAGCTCTGGGAGCGCACGATCGGGCTGCCCGAACAGACATCGGTGCGCGACTGGATGTCAGGCCTTTCTGCGCCGGGGTACGCCGCGCGGTGGAGCCCCCCGCGCCCTTCGGGGGGCGGCGGTTGCCGTGGCTCAGCCCATCATCGAGGGCAGCCAGAGGACAAGATCCGGCAGCGCGATCAGCAGCCCGATTGTCGCGGCATCGGCGATGAAGAACGGGGCAACGCCGCGATAGACATCCTGCAACGGAATGTCGGGACGAGCGCCGTTCACAACGAAACAGTTCAGCCCGATCGGTGGCGTTACCAGGCAAAGCTCCGCCATCTTGACCACGATGATCCCGAACCAGATCGGATCGTAGCCGAGCGCCATAACTGCCGGAAAGACCACCGGCAAGGTCAGGATGAGCAATCCGATCGCATCGACGAAGGCGCCCAGGATGAAATAGCCTGCCAGGATCGCAAGCAGGATGTAGATCCGCGGGACATCGAGGCTGACGATGTAGCTGGCGACGGCGTCGGGAATCCCGGCAAAGCCGAGGAAGCGCACGAACAGCATCACTCCCCAGATCAGGGCAAAAATCATCACCGTGAGCTTCGCCGTCTCCAGGATCGCGCGAGACAGCCCGTCCCAGCGCATCCCGTTCAGCAGTGCGAAGACGAAGACGACCAGTGCCCCGACAGCCCCGCCCTCGGTGGGTGTGGCCCAGCCGAAATAGATCGCGCTGAAAATGATGAAGACGACCGCAAGCACCGGAAAGGTACCGGGCAGCGCCCGGAAGCGCTCTCCCCAAGTGTAGCGTGTGGTGATCGCAGGGCCCAGTTCGGGGCGTCGCATGCACATCACGACAATCAGGACGGCATAGAGCACTGCCGAAAGGAGCCCGGGAATCAGCCCCGCCAGCAACAGACGGCCCACGGATTCCTCGACGATGATCGCATAGATCACAAGCAGCGCTGAGGGCGGGATCAGCGTGGCCAGCGTGCCCGCCGCAGCGATCACCCCCGCGGCAAGGCGTCGATCATAGCCGTTGGCGAGCATCTCGGGAATGGCGACCCGGGAAAACACCGCCGCCGTTGCCGTCGATGCGCCGGATACCGCAGCAAAGCCCGCCGACGAAAAGACGCTGGCGACGGCCAGCCCGCCGGGCATCCAGCCCACCCAGAGCCGCGTCGCCCTGAAGAGGCTCTTGGTGAAACCGGCGTAAAAGGCGAGGAACCCGATCAGAATGAAGATCGGCAGCACCGAGAGTGAATAGCTCACGGTGTTGGCGTGGGGTATGGTACCCGCAAGGCGAATGGCCGGCTCGTAGCCGAGAATCGCGATAAGTCCCATCAGTCCGACCCCGGCGGCAGCCAGATAGACCCGCACGCCCAGAACGACGAGCACGATGAGCAGGGCGCAGAAGATTATTCCTGTCTGAAGCACATCACCCGTCACGAGCGGTTCTCCGTTTCCGAAATGGCGACCTCGCCTGCTGCCAGTTCCGCCGTGTTCACGGGAAGCGGCACGGCAATCGGCTCAGCGTTGCGATAAATCGACAGTCGAAGAAAGCCCCACACCTGCACCAGCAGGCGGATGAGCAGCAGCCCGAGGGCGAGGACGACGAGCAGGCGGGTCGGCCAGGTTGGCAGCCCGATGCTCATTGTGCTGTCACCGATGCGGTAGGCGCGCGTGAAATGCTGCCATGCGCCGGGGATCAGCAAGGAGACGATAAGGGTCGCGAACAGGGTGTTGAACAGCTCCACCCGCCAGACCGCCGCACGCGGCAGGGCCTGCAGGAGCAGTTCCATCCGGATATGCCCGCCCGTGCGCTGGGTGTAGGCAAGACCGAGAAAGGCGAAAAAGGCCGTTCCCTGCTCGACGACATCCAGATAGCCCATGACCGATGTGCCCAGAAGATTGCGGGCAACGACCTGTGCAATACCCAAAACCGCAAGCGCAAGAATGAAGACGCCACCGAGCAGGTTCAGCGGCGTCTCCACGCTTGCAAGTGCGCGATCGGTCCGTCTGAGGAGACCGCTCACGCAGCCGTCCTCAGCTTCCGCCGCGCGCGGCGGTGGTGAGCACGAGGTCGAGCAGCTCCCGCCCGGGGCGCCCCGCAGCCTCGTTCTCGTCAGCCCACGCGTCCCAGATCGGCTCTGCCGCTGCGGCACGGAAGGCATCCATCTCCTCGTCGGTGAAGGTGACCCGCTCCATGCTTGCCTCGAACAGCTCGAGCGCCTCGACTGTGCCCGCCTCATTGGCTTCGATCAGTGCTTCATAACCGATTGCCTTCGCCTCCATCAGCAGCTCCTGGTACTGAGCGGGCAGGGCATCGAACGCCGGCTTGCTGATGACGGTGGGGCAGTTCAGGGTGCCGGGGCTCATGTCCGCCGTGAACCATGTGCTCACCTCGTGCAGGCGGAACGCGAGCGAGGATGACAGCGGGAACATGGTCGCGTCGATCACGCCCCCCATGGAGGTGTAGAGGTCGGTGGGCGGCACTGGCGTCGGGGTCGCGCCGATCTCGCTCATGGCGCGGCCAAGCCCGCCAAGGGCACGTACCCGCTTGCCGCGGAAATCCTCGAGGCTGCGGGGCGCTTCGCCGGCGCCGATGAGCTCGTATTGCGGGATGATCGCTGACATATAGAGCATCGCGTTCCACTGCGCGAACTCCTGCGCCACTTGCGGATGCGCAAAGACCGCCTCGTGCACGGCCATCGTCGTCTCGAGATCCGGAAGCGGCAGGAAGGGCAGGTCGAGCACCATCACGCTGGGGTGCTTGGCCGGATGATAAGAGGAACAGAACATCGCCATGGGAAAGGCGCCAAGCTCGATCCCGTCGAGATTCTCGCGCGGGTTCGACAGCTGACCGCCGTAGACGATATTGATGGTGAAGTTGCCGCCCGTGCGTTCCGCGACATGCGCTGCGACCGCCTCAATCCCTTCGGTGAAGGGGCGCCGCGTCCCCCAGGCCGAAAAGCGCCACGTCACCTGCGGCCCCTCCACCTGAGCGCCCTGTGCGTGCAGTTGGGTCGGCGTGCCTGACATCAGTCCGAGCGCGAGCGCGGTAGCGGTCACGGCCGTGATCTTCCTCGAAAATTGCATCATCGGTCTCCCTGGGTCATTGTTGTTTTCAGTTCATGTCGCGTAAGCGCGACCGCTCCGGCCCCGTCGGGGTTCGCAGGTCAATTCCAGCGATCGTGACGGCGGCAGAAGTTCTGGTGGATATGAGGCTGACGGGGCCGGGGGTATTCTCATGCGCACCCCTGGCAGCAGAATGTTCGGCCCGGGTCATGGTCGGCGCCGCGACGGCGACGAGAAGAGCTGTCCAGTGTGCCGCAAGCAGATCAACCTATCGCCACTCATCAAACCACACCCGTTTTTGTAGCATCCTTAATACATGTTATGGTACAAATCTGTTCTGTGTAAAGTTGTCATGTTCCTGTCCTGTCATCCTGGTTCGGGTATCGGTGCAGGACCGCGACCCGACGCAGCGCATGACCGAGGGTCGGCGTTCCGTAACGATCAGGAGGGTGAGACATGAGTGATGCGACCGCAGACCGCCTTGCGAAGATGGTGGAGACATATTTCAGGGGTGTCGATACGCGCGACATGAAGCTCATTCTCTCGGTTCTGGGCGAGGATTGTCGTTTCACCGTCGAAAGCCACGGCGATACCGTGACCGGCCATGACGGGATCCGGGCGATGTTCGAGCATATCTGGGAAAGCCCGGGCAGCGTTCGTCACCACGATTTCGTGCATACGGTGGATCGGCGCGCAGGACGGATCGCCTCGCAGTTCCAGGTCACCTACGAGTTTGCTGACGGTCGAATCGTGCACAAGTCGAACTGCAACGTCTTTGCCCTGAATGGAGAGACCTTCGGGCGGGTGCAGGTCTACATGGCCGGGGACAACCGGTTGAAGATTCCTCCTGCCGGGTGAGCGTATCGGGCCATCTGGCCTGCCGGCCTCTCCGCAGGACGGCTGCCGAGCGAGAAGGTTCCCCCTGGTCTTCACCGCCCAAGCGCGCAGATCACCACCAGCGACGTGGGCGATGCGCCGATCGAAATACCTCGGCCGCGCCTTGTGGCGGCGATGGAGCGGATACCACCGCCGAAGCCGCCTCGAGCCGAAGATGCAATGTGTGAAACTGCAGGGCCGGAGGCTCATGGCACGGGCCTTCGAGCGCCAGTTTGTGGAGCTTCAGGTCTGCATCCCCGTGCTGAACGGGTCTGATTGGCTCGGCTTCCCGTCACAGAGGCCTTGGGATAGCTCTGTCTGGAGAAAGGGGAATCTCGACAATCGCCCGATTTGGGCAGCAGAGTCTTTCACATCCGCAAAAATCGCATCGGTCGGACCGTGCCGCTCCATCAGATTCTGGAATTTCAGGATCGTCGTCTCATCCGGGATCCGGTCATCGCCCAGTTCGATCCCGACGAACCGCAGCATCGCCTTGCTATTATGCAGTGTCTCCTCGGGCATCGCGCAGGCTGGGAAAAGCCGGCTGTTTCGATATCGGCAGCGCTCCTCGCAGGTGTCGCCTCAGTCTGCCAGATCATGCCGGTGACCGCTGGCCCTTCAGACCGACCATCTGGTGGGGGCACAGCAGCATCATTCCCTGAAACGCCATCGTCATTTCCAGTGTGCCCTGGCATGAAAAGCCGATTTCATGTCCAGACATTCTACAAGTCCAGAACCATATCGCCCAGTGGCACGGACTGGCAGGTCAGACACCGTGTGGACTCGAGCTCGTTCGATGCGCTGCAGTAGAACTCCCCTGCGATCACCGTTACCGCACAACTCTCGCATTGGCCGGCCTGGCAGCCGCTTGGCAGCGCTATTCCGGCAGCAAAGGCGGCAGAAAGGATCGACCCGGCCTTGGGCTCCCAAACAAAGCCCTGTCCGCTTCGTGCCAGGACAATCCGGGCTGGCGACATGTTTTCCGGAAGGGAAAACGCACTCCTGAAAGCTTCGGAAAGGATGTCGCCGGAGGGGACACCAAGAGCCGTCAGTTCCGTGCGGAAAGCGTCCATCAGCCCTGCAGGGCCGCATAGATAGACAAGAGGGCGCATCTCGAGCAATGCCGGATCGATGCTGCCTGCGATGTGCGGCACCGACCAGCCAGAATGCAGCCAGGGAACCTCGGATTGGGGTCCTTGCTTCAACCACAGATCGAACGACAGATGCCGGTGACCAGCAGCCAGTGCCGCCAGCTCCTCGTGAAAGACCGCAGAACCTGGGTGAGTGCAGAGATAGTGCAGATGCACAGGCGTGTCCGACAAGCGCGCCTCCGGCTCGGCCGCCGCCGCACGGAACGCCGAGACAAAAGGTGTGACCCCTATGCCCCCCGCAATACAGATCACCGGACGGGCACCGCCGACTGGAATGACGAAGCTGCCAGTGGGCGGTGTAACCAAGAGCTTGTCGCCAGCGGACACGATGTCATGCAGGTGGCAGGAGATCGAAATCCGGTCAGAGCCCTCTGCTTCTGTGCCTCGACGAATGGCAAGTTCCCAGCGATCAGTTGGCCTACCATCGGTGATCAGCGAATAATACCTTTGCCCTTCGACACCATGAACCGAGATGCCAATGTGTTGCCCTGGCAGGAAACGTGGTAGCGGTTTACCATCAACCGGCCGCAGGCCGAGACAAAGGACGTTGTTGCCGATGACCTTGTGCGTGTCGATGCTGAAGCTTCGTTCGCCCGCCCAGTTACCGCGCGATGCGTCATCGTCACGCCTTATCGCGCAGGAAAAGCTGCGCAAGGGCGGTGCCCCGCTGACCGGGTCACGGACGCTGTCAGACAGGATTGCATTGATGTTCGAGCTGCCCTCGCCGATCACTGGCCGAGCGCCTGCTGAAAGCGGATCGCACCCTTGCCACCAACCGAATGCGACGATCGCAACATGATCATCCATTTCTGGATCGATCTGCACCTTGAGGCGGACACTACCTTTTTCCGTGGTCACCACGGCCCAGTCGTTTTCGATCAGCCGATGGCGCTTTGCAAGGGACGGAGATATCTCCACTGTCGGGTACGGTGCGCGCCGACGCAATGAAGTAATGTTTCGCAATGACGAGTGGGTGTAATACCCAGATTTGGCGGTGGTCGCCCGAACAGGAAAATCCGGATCGCGCGGAGGCGGGTAGGAGGCCGTCGCAACAGGTGGATAGCCCTCGGCGTGCAGAAGGGATGAGTGGAACTCTATCCTTCGCGAAGGTGTGTCGAAGCCGCGCTTCTGCCCGTTGTCGCTCGTTTCGGCATAGGCACGGGGTGTTTGCTTGACCGGAAGGGCGATCCCTTCAGGGCGCGCGCGGAGCGCTGCCACATCAAGGCCGACTGGTGCGAGAACCTGATCGAGCGCTGTTTCGAGCGGCAAGCTCCAGAGATTGTCTTCGAACCCCAGCCGAATTGCGAGTGAGCGGGCGATCCAATGATCTGGCCGCGCATCCCCCGGCGGAGGCAAGAGCGCGGGTCGAAACTGAACATGGCCGGCCGCATGCTCCGAAATCTCGAAGCCGCAACGGATCGTGTCGTGTTCCAGCGGGCCTGCGACCGGGAGTACGATATCCGCCAGTTCAGCCGTCGGGGTCATGAAGAGGTCACAATGCACATGGAAGTCGAGCTTCTGGAAGGCGTGCCGCGTGCGTTCGGCATCGGGGTGGCTCAACAAAAGGTTCGAGCCGAAGGCGAAAAGCATCCGGACCCGCGCTTTGCCCCTGACTTCGACAGCTTCACATACATCGCGCAAGGTCGAGAAACCGTGGCGTGGGGGCCCAAGCGGGAGTTGATCGAGCGCCAGAGCCCTCGCGCGGCGATCATCGGACAGTTCCTTGGGGTCTGCGATTCGCAGGACTGGTGGGGCATTCAACCAGCGGTTCCCCCCTTCTGCGTCGATATCGTCCCGCAACGCAAACAGCGCGCTGACCGCACGGGTGGTCTGTGTGGCGCATGGCCCTTGCGCGAACCCTGTCCAGTGATAGTAGGCCATCCGCGGTGATGAGGCGACCAGTTCGAAAAACGCGGCCAGATCCTGCATGGCGATTCCGGTCTCGCGCGAAACCGTCGAGGGATCCCAGGGGAGGCTGTTTTCGCGGAGCTGCGCCAGAGCCGTGGATACTCGCCTCTGGCGCCTGGCACGGTCGGTCAGAACCCCTTCGAAGAACAGATCGATGTCACCGGGCAGACCTGCGTCCGTGACCGGATCGAACGTGTCGATCCGGCCGTTCTGCCGCCTGAAAACGAAACCCGACGCGCCTGCGACTTCAGCGGCGTCCAGACGGTTGCCGGTCTCGCGGTCGATGAGGAACGCCGCATCTGTCCAGTCGCGGACAAAGTCGGATGCGAAGCGCCCCGTTGTCAGAAGATGTCGGATCGCGCCCATTGCAAGTATTGCATCGGTGCCTGGATGGATCCGAAGCCAGAGATCCGCCTGCTCTCCGCTCCCTGCACGTTTCGGATCAATAACCACAACCCTTGCGCCGCGCTGCCGAGCTTCGGCAATGCGCTGTGCTTGAGCAAGCCACGTCCGGACGGGATTGTGCCCCCAGAGAATGATCGTGTCGGCGCGATCGTAGTCCGGAACACCCAGGGGTTGGCCGAAGGTCAGCGCCTGACCGTAATCCTTTTGGAAGTTGCAGACCTCGACCGAAGCAATCAGGTTGGGCGAGCCGAACTGCCAGACGAACCGCAAGATCCAGTCGAGACTGTCGGAGATTGCCGAACCGCTTGGCGTCGTCGTGCAAAATGCCACGGCCTCGGGGCCATGTCGGTCACGAACGCCCCTCATGCGAGCCGCAATCGTATCCAGCGCCTCGTCCCAGCCTATCTCGACCCAGCCTGGATCAAGGCTGTCCTTTGGGGCGCTCCGTCGCAAGGGCTTTCGCAGTCGATCGGGATGATGAAGGATTTCAGGCAAGGCGCGACCTTTTGCGCACAGGGCGCCACCTGTCGGATGATCCGGGTCGGGTTGAACCCCGGTCAGCTGCCCGTTCTCTACCGTATAGACCGCTCCGCAGCGCGAACGCAAAGACTACAATAGCCTCGCAGTGTAACCTTCGACGACCCTTCCGACGATCCACGCCCTGAACGCGGGCCGTTCGCGTTTCCCATGTCAACAGCTTCTCTTGTCCTGTCTGGTCAGCGGCCCGGCGCGGCCTGTTTGGCGATCAGGACACCCCGAGCTTTTGCAGTGTCGCGGCGATCCGCGCTCGATCATCATGCACCACATCGCGCAGCGGCGGGCGCACCGGACCGCCCGGCAATCCACGAGCGTCCAGCGCGGCCTTCAGGATCGCTGGCGCTGAACCGAAGCGCCCCACCAGTTCCGGAGGAGAGTCTGAAAAACCTGCCACTTTTGGCCTGATCTGGTAGACTTCGGCATCCCTGC
>JAFIEC010000349.1 GCA_020832725.1 Paracoccaceae bacterium
GGCGCGGGTGCGCAATCAGCCCCCCCCCCGCGCGCGCGTCCCGGGCCCCCTTCCGGTTCCCCTTTCCATTGCGGGGCCGGGGCGCCCCGGGGCGGCGGGGGTGGGCGAGTCCGGTCCGCAGGGACCAACACAGGGTGGAGCGGCATGTTCGGACTGACAGACCTCTTTTCGTCCGACATGGCCATCGACCTGGGGACGGCGAATACGCTCGTCTACGTCAAGGGCCGTGGCATCATCCTGAACGAACCTTCGGTGGTGGCCTACCACATCAAGAACGGCAACAAGCAGGTTCTGGCGGTGGGCGAGGATGCCAAGCTCATGCTCGGGCGCACCCCCGGCTCGATCGAGGCGATCCGCCCCATGCGCGAGGGTGTCATCGCCGATTTCGACGTCGCCGAGGCGATGATCAAGCATTTCATCCGCAAGGTGCACAAGCGGACCACCTTCACCCGGCCCAAGATCATCGTCTGTGTCCCCCACGGCGCCACCCCCGTCGAGAAACGCGCCATCCGCCAGTCGGTGCTTTCGGCCGGCGCGCGCCGGGCGGGGCTGTTCGCGGCACCCATCGCGGCGGCCATCGGCGCGGGCATGCCGATCACCGACCCCACCGGCTCGATGGTGGTCGATATCGGCGGCGGCACGACCGAGGTCGCGGTGCTGAGCCTGGGCGACATCGTCTATGCCCGTTCGGTGCGGGTGGGCGGCGACCGCATGGACGAGGCCCTGATCAACTATCTGCGCCGGCAGCAGAACCTGATGGTGGGCGAGGCCACCGCCGAGCGGATCAAGACCACGATCGGCACCTCGCGGATGCCCGACAACGGGCGCGGTGCCAGCCTTCAGATCCGGGGGCGCGACCTGCTCAACGGCGTGCCCAAGGAAATCGAGATCACCCAGGCCCAGGTGGCCGAGGCGCTGGCAGAGCCCGTGCAGGCGATCTGCGAGGCGGTGATGACCGCCCTCGAGGCCACGCCTCCCGATCTTGCCGCCGACATCGTGGACCGCGGCGTCATGCTGACCGGGGGCGGGGCGTTGCTGTCGGATCTCGACATGTCGCTGCGCGAGCAGACAGGCCTGACCATCTCGATCGCCGACGAGCCGCTCAATTGCGTGGCGCTGGGCACGGGAAAGGCCCTTGAATACGAAACACAACTGCGCCACGTGATCGACTACGACAGCTGACCCGGGCCGCGTGGCGCGAGAGGGGGCACGCTTGGCGAGGGACAGAAACGGCGCATCCGAGTTCAGCCGCCCGGTTCGCACGATCCTGGTGGGGCTGATTGTTGTCGCGCTTCTTGGCGTCTTTCTGATGTGGCGCATCGACAACCCGCGGGTCGAACGCATGCGCATGGCGGTGATGGACCGTTTCGTGCCCACCTTCGACTGGGCCCTGGCCCCGGCGACGCGGCTGGCGCGGATGATCGAGGATTTCGAATCCTACACCCGCATCTACGAACAGAACCAGGAATTGCGCCGGGAGCTGCAGCAATTGCGCGCATGGCGCGAGGCCGCGCTGCAGCTGGAGCAGCAGAACGCGCGGCTGCTGGATCTCAACAATGTGCGCATCGACCCGCGGCTGACCTTTGTTACCGGGATCGTGATGGCCGACAGCGGCTCTCCGTTCCGGCAATCGGTTCTGGTCAACGTCGGCCGCCAGGACGGCATCATCGATGGCTGGGCGGCGATGGACGGGCTGGGGCTGGTGGGCCGCATCTCGGGGGTGGGCGAGCGGACCTCGCGCGTCGTCCTGCTGACCGACACCAACAGCCGCATCCCCGTCATCATCCAGCCCTCGGGGCAGCGCGCGCTTCTGGTCGGGGACAACAGCGCGGCCCCGCTGGCGCAATTCGTCGAGACGCCCGAGGACGTGCGGCCGGGCGACAGGGTCGTGACCTCCGGGGATGGCGGGGTCTTTCCGCCCGATCTGCTGGTGGGCCAGATCGCCCTGGCCAGCGACCGGCGCCTGCGGGTGCGGCTGGCGGCGGAATACGGGCGGCTGGATTTCCTGCGGGTCCTGCGCTCTGCTCCGGCCGAACGCATCGGCGACCCGGGCGGACTTGTGGGCCTGCCGATGGGCGGAGCAAGTCTGGACCTCGTGCCGGGGCGGGCGGATGACTGATACTGCGGCCACCCGCATCTGGGTCTGGCGCGCCGCCTATACGGGGCTGGCGCTGGGCGTGATGGTGCTCAGCCTCGTGCCGGTGGGGCCGGGGCATCTGCGCCTGCCCGGCCCCGACCTGCTGTTCTGCCTGACCGCGGCGATCACCCTGCGGCGTCCCGAGCTTGCACCCCTGCCCCTGGTCGTCGCCCTGTTCCTGCTTGCGGATTTCGTGCTCGACCGTCCTCCGGGGCTTTGGACGGCGGTGGTGGTGGGCATGGTACATGTGCTGCGGGCCCAGGTGATCCGGGTGCGGGAGCTGCCCTTCCTTTCGGAATGGAGCATCTTCGCGCTGGTCCTTGCCGGCGGTGTGCTGGTCGAGCGGGTGATCCTGTTCGCCACCTTCACCCCGGCGCAACCCCTGCCGCCCGTCCTGCTGTTCGCGGCCATCACCGCGCTGGTCTATCCGCCGGTGGTGCTGTTCACCAATCTGGGATTGCGGTTGCGCAAGGTGGCTCTGGGCGAGGCCAACATGCTAGGAAACAGGACATGAGACGCTCGCCACAGGACAGCCGGGATTCCGCGCTGCGCATCAGCCGCAGGGCCCTTGTGCTGTTCGGTGTCCAGGCCGCAGCCGTGGGGGCGCTGGGGATGCGGATGCACCAGCTCCAGATGGTGGAGACCGATCGCTTTCGCCTGCTGGCCGAGGAGAACCGCATCGCCCTGCGGCTGATCCCGCCCGCGCGCGGCCCGATCCTCGACCGCAACGGAATCGTCCTAGCCGAGAACGAGCAGAACTACCGCATCATCATCGTGCGCGAAGAAGCCCGCGACGTGCCGGCGGTTCTGGAACGCCTCTCCCGGATCGTGCCTCTGGACGAAGACGCGCGCGAGCGGGTGCTGCGCGATGTCATGCGCCGCCGCCCCTTTGTGCCAGTGACGGTGCTTGACCGGCTGGACTGGGACCAGGTGGCGGCCGTGGCGATCAACGCACCCGCGCTGCCGGGCATTACCGCCGACATGGGGCTGAGCCGCATCTACCCGCTGCACCACGACACCGCCCATGTGGTGGGCTATGTCGGCCCGGTCTCGGACGCCGACCTGCGGCGGGCCGACGACCAGGACCCGATCCTGCAATATCCCAAATTCCAGATCGGCAAGGTCGGGGTGGAAGCCCGGCTTGACCGCGACCTGCGGGGGCGGGCGGGCTCGCGCCGGATCGAGGTCAATGCCGTCGGCCGCGTCATGCGCGAACTGGAGCGCCACGAAGGCACCCAGGGTGCGACCGTGCGGATGACACTGGACGCACAACTGCAGAACTATGCCCAGGCACGCCTTGGCGAGGAAAGCGCCTCGGCGGTGGTGATGGACGTGCATTCGGGCGATATCCTGGCCATGGCCTCGGCCCCCTCCTTCGATCCGAACCTCTTTGTGGAGGGCATATCGGTCGCCGATTTCAGGGCCCTGCTCGACAATCCCTTTCGCCCGCTGGCCACCAAGACGGTGCAGGGCACCTATCCACCCGGCTCGACCTTCAAGATGGTGGTGGCGCTGGCGGCGGTGGCCGACGGCCTGGTAAGCCCCGACGAGACGGTGTTCTGCCCGGGCCATTACGATACTGCGGGGCGGCGCTTTCACTGCTGGAAGAGGGGTGGGCACGGGCGCATGAACCTGCGCGATGCGCTGAGCGAATCCTGCGACACGTATTTCTACGACATCGCCCAGCGCGTGGGCATCGACCGGATTGCCGAAGTCTCGGAGCTTCTGGGGCTGGGCCTGCGGCACGACCTGCCGCTGTCGGGGATCGCGGCGGGGCTGAACCCGAATCGCGCCTGGAAGCAGCGCGTGCATGGTCAGGCCTGGCGGGTTGGCGACACGATCAATGCGGGCATCGGCCAGGGCTATGTGCTGTCCTCCCCGGTCCAGCTTGCGGTGATGACGGCACGGCTGGCCACGGGCCGCAAGGTCGCCCCGCGTCTTGTGCGCGCGATCGACGGGGCCGAGGAGCCTGTACCCGAGGCCGAAGCTCTGGGCTTTTCCGAGGCGTTTCTCGCCCAGATGCGGGCGGGCATGTACGATTGCGTCAATCGCCGGAGCGGCACCGCCTACGCGTCTCGCATCGCCCTGCGGGAGGTGGCCATGTCGGGCAAGACCGGCACCAGTCAGGTGCGCAACATCTCGGCGGCCGAGCGGGCGACCGGCGTGCTGCGCACCGACCAGTTGCCATGGGAGCGGCGCAACCACGCCCTCTTCGTGGCCTTCGCCCCCCACGATGCGCCCCGCTATGCGGTGTCGGTGGTGGTGGAGCATGGCGGCAGCGGGTCGGGAACCGCTGCACCCATCGCCCGCGACATCATGATCGAGACCCTGTTCGAGGGGGCACCACCCATCGAGGCCTGGCCCACGGAACAGCGCGGGCGCGCCGAGCGGCTTCGGCGGGAGCTGAACCTGCGCGATTTCAGCCCCGGCGCGGGTGCCGGAAGGACCCGGGCATGAGCTATCTTGAGCAGAACCTCCGGACCATTCCCAGCGGGCCGCGCAAGCTGCTGCATGTGAACTGGGCCCTTGTGGTGCTGACGGTGACGGTCGCCTGCATCGGCTTCATGATGCTCTATTCGATCGCCGGGGGATCGCTGCGCCCATGGGCCGAACCGCAGATGCGGCGGTTCGCGGCTGGCTTTGTGCTGATGTTCGCGGTGGCGCTGGTGCCGATATGGCTCTGGCGCAACTCGGCGGCCCTGATCTTCGGACTGTCGCTGGTGCTTCTCGTGATCGTGGAGTTCTTCGGACAGGTGGGGATGGGGGCCCAGCGCTGGCTCGATCTCGGCTTCATCAGGCTGCAGCCCTCGGAGCTGACGAAGATCACGCTCGTGTTGCTGCTGGCCTCCTATTATGACTGGCTCGATCTCGACAAGGTCTCGCGCCCGTTGTGGGTCCTGGTCCCGCTGGTGATCATCCTCGTTCCGGTGGCCATGGTGCTGCGCCAGCCCGATCTGGGCACGGCGCTTCTGCTGCTGGCGGGGGGCGGTGCGATGATGTTCCTGGCCGGTGTGCACTGGCTCTATTTCGCGGTGGTGATCGCGCTGGGTTCGGGGGGCGTGTCGCTGATCCTCGCGTCCCGGGGCACGTCCTGGCAATTGCTGCAGGATTATCAGTATCGCCGCATCGATACCTTCCTCGATCCCTCCAATGACCCGTTGGGCGCCGGCTATCACATCACCCAGTCCACGATCGCACTGGGCTCGGGCGGGATGACGGGGCGCGGGTTCATGCAGGGCACGCAATCGCGGCTGAACTTCCTGCCCGAAAAGCACACCGATTTCATCTTCACCACCCTTGCCGAGGAATTCGGCTTCATCGGCGGGATCACGCTTCTCGGGCTCTATGTGCTGATCATCGTCTTCTGCGTCGTCTCGGGGCTGCGCAATCGCGACAGGTTCGGATCGTTGCTGACGCTGGGGATCGCGACCACGCTGTTTCTGTATTTCGGCGTCAACATGGGCATGGTGATGGGGCTGCTGCCTGTCGTGGGCGTGCCGCTGCCGCTGGTCTCGTTCGGGGGCTCGGCGATGCTGGTGCTGATGCTGGCCCTCGGCCTTGTCCAGAGCGCGCATATCCACCGTCCCCGCAAGGTACTGTGAGCGGGGGCGTCCTCTATGCGGGCCCGGCCCGGGACTGGCCCGAATGGGGTGCCGCGCTTGCCGATGCGCTGCGCGGGGAGGGCCTCGATCTGGGCGTGACCGACAGCGCCCCGGACCCGGGCGCGGTGCGCTATGTGGCCTATGCGCCCGGGGGGGCCATCGAGGATTTCACCCCTTTCACCGGCCTGCGGGCGGTCCTCAGCCTCTGGGCCGGGGTGGAGCGGGTGCTTGCCAACCCCACCCTGCCGCGCGACGTGCCGCTGGCGCGGATGGTGGACGAGGGGCTGCGGGCCGGCATGGTCGAGTGGGTCTGCGCCCATGTGCTGCGCCATCATCTGGGCACCGACACCCATGTGCTGGGCCAGGACGGGCGCTGGCGGTCGGACCCGCCGCCCCCGCTGGCGCGGATGCGGGCCGTGGGCGTTCTGGGGATGGGCGAGCTGGGGGCGGCGGCGGCACAGGCGCTGGCCGCGCTGGGCTTTCCCGTCACCGGCTGGAGCCGACGACCGCGGCAGGTGCCGGGCGTGCAGGGCCTGTCGGGGCCCGAGGGGCTGGTCGAGACGCTGCGGCGCGCCCGGATCCTCGTGTGCCTGTTGCCCGAGACATCGGCCACCCACGACCTGCTGAACGCCGAAAGGCTGGCCCTGCTTCCGCGCGGGGCGGTGGTGATCAACCCCGGCCGGGGGACGCTGATCGACGAGGCGGCCCTGCTGTCGGCGCTGGATCACGGGCATCTGGGCCATGCGACGCTGGATGTGTTCCGGACCGAGCCGCTGCCGCCGGACCATGCGTTCTGGGCCCACCCAAGGGTGACGGTGACCCCCCATGTCGCCGCCGCGACCCGGCCCGAAACCGCAGCCCGGGCGGTTGCCGCCAACATCGCACGCGCCGAGGCGGGCCTGCCGCTGCGCCATCTGGTGGACCGCGACGCGGGATATTGAGCGGACGGCCCGGGCTCAGAATTCCTCGACCGTCAGCACCCCGGGCAACGAGCGCAGCGCACCGCGCAACTGCGGCGTGACCGCATAGGCCCCGGGAAGCGCCAGTTCCACCTCTCCGGGCAGATCGCCTGCCATCAGGCACAGATGAACCGGGCCGCGCGGCCCCTCGCCGCCGCGCTCCAGCACCCGGGCCACGGGGCCAAAGGCCTCTGCCCCGGCGGCAAAGACCCGCAGACCCGCAGGGGCCGCATCGGCCACCACCGCCGCCACCGGCTGCACCCCCCGCGCCAGAAGCTTGAGCGTGTCGGCCTCCATGTTCGCCTCCACCGACACGACCACGCTGCGGCCCGGCTCCAGATGGGCGCGGGCGGTCTCGAGCACATCCGAGAAGACGGTCCCTTCGAAAAGCCCCGTGGGATCGGAGAGCTGGACAAAGGCAAAGCGGTTGCCTCGGGCGGACTTGCGCTCCTGACGGACGGCAACGGTGCCTGCGATGCGCGCCACCAGAGGCCCGCGGGCGGCCTGCGCCGTCAGCGCATCGAGCCGCAGGATGTTCTTGCGCCGCAGCGGACCCTCGTAATCGTCGAGCGGGTGGCCCGACAGATAGAAGCCCACCGCCTGATGCTCGTGGCCCAGCCGCTCGATGGGCAGCCAGTCCTCGGGATCGGGCAGTCGGGGACGCGGCAGATCGCCCGCCGCCTCTCCGAACAAAGATACCTGGGCGGATGCGCGTTCGTCATGGCAAGCGGCGGAATGGGCGACCAGGACCTCCAGCGCGTCGAACACACGCCTGCGGTTGCTGTCCAGCGCATCGAAGGCACCGGCCCGCGCCAGCATCTCCAGCGCCCGCTTGCCCACGCGGCGCAGGTCCACCCGCTCGGCCAGGTCGAACAGGTCGCGGAAGGCGCGCCCGCCGCGGGCCTCCACGATCAGGCGCATGGCATCGACGCCGACATTCTTGAGTGCGCCCAGCGCATAGAGAAGCCGGCCGTCGGCCACGGCAAAGGTTGCCTCGGAGCGGTTGATGCAGGGGGGCACGATATCGATGCCCAGCCGCGCCACCTCGCGGCGATAGACGTCCAGCTTGTCGGTCAGGTGGATATCGGCATTCATCACCGCGGCCATGAACTCCACCGGGTGATTGGCCTTGAGCCAGGCGGTCTGGTAGCTGACCAGCGCATAGGCGGCGGCGTGGCTCTTGTTGAAGCCGTAATTGGCGAACTTCTCCAGCAGGTCGAACACCTCGCCCGCCTTCTTCTCGTCCACGCCGTTGGCCGTTGCGCCCTTGATGAACTTGGGGCGCTCCTTGGCCATCTCCTCGGGGATCTTCTTGCCCATCGCCCGGCGCAGCAGATCGGCCCCCCCGAGGCTGTATCCCGCCATCTCCTGGGCGATCTGCATCACCTGTTCCTGATAGACGATGATGCCCTGGGTCTCTTCGAGGATGTGGTCGATCAGCGGGTGGATGCTCTCCCGCTCGGCCCGGCCGTTCTTGACGTCGCAATACTTGGGAATGTTCTCCATGGGGCCCGGTCGGTAGAGCGCGACCAGCGCCACGATGTCCTCGATGCAGGTGGGCCTCATCCGGCGCAGGGCATCCATCATGCCCGAGCTTTCCACCTGGAACACCGCCACTGTGCGGGCGGAGGCATAGAGATCGTAGGCCCCCCTGTCGTCGAGGGGGATGAGCCCGATATCCACCTCCACCCCCCGGCGCGCCAGCAGGTCCAGCGCATTCTGGACGACAGTCAGAGTCTTGAGGCCCAGGAAGTCGAATTTCACCAGGCCCGCCTGCTCCACCCATTTCATGTTGAACTGCGTGGCCGGCATGTCCGAGCGTGGATCGCGGTAGAGCGGTACCAGTTCGTCCAGCGGCCGGTCGCCGATCACCACACCCGCCGCGTGTGTCGAAGCGTTGCGCAGCAGCCCCTCGATCTTGCCGGCGTAATCCAGCATGCGCGCCACGACCTCCTCGGCGCGCGCCTCCTCGCGCAGGCGCGGCTCCTCGGCCAGCGCCTTCTCGATGGAGACGGGCTTGACCCCCTCCACCGGGATCAGCTTGGACAGCCGGTCCACCTGGCCATAGGGCATCTGCAGCACCCGGCCCACGTCGCGCACCGCCGCCTTGGACAGGAGCGCGCCGAAGGTGATGATCTGCGCCACCCGGTCGCGGCCCTAGCGGTCCTGAACATAGGCGATCACCTCCTCGCGGCGAGCCATGCAGAAGTCGATGTCGAAATCGGGCATGGAGACCCGCTCGGGATTGAGGAATCGCTCGAACAGCAGACCATAGCGCAGCGGGTCCAGATCGGTGATGGTCAGCGCCCAGGCGACGACGCTGCCCGCGCCCGAACCGCGCCCGGGGCCAACCGGAATCCCCTGTTCCTTGGCCCATTTGATGAAATCGGCCACGATCAGGAAATAGCCCGGAAAGCCCATGCTCACGATGACGTCAAGCTCGTAGTCCAGACGCTGCGCATAGACCTCGGGCGCGGCCGCAGGAGGCACCTTCACAAGCCGGTCGGCCAGCCCCGCATGCGCCTGGGCGCGCAATTCCTCGACCTCGTCCTCGGCGAAGCGGGGCAGGATCGGCGCGCGCTTGCGGGCGCGAAAGGCGCAGCGGCGGGCGATCTCCACGCTGTGCTCCAGCGCCTCGGGCAGATCGGCAAACAGCGCGGCCATCTCCTCGGCCGACTTGAAGCGATGCTCGGGCGTCAGCATGCGGCGCGGCCCGGTCTGGTCCACATAGGCGCCATCGGCGATGCACAGCAGCGCGTCATGGGCCTCGTGCATGTCGGAGCCGGGGAAATGCACGTCGTTGGTGGCCACCAGCGGCAGGTCCAGCGCATGGGCCAGCCCCACAAGCCCCGGCTCGGTCTCGCGCTCGGCGGCGGTGCGGGCCGCGCCTTCGGCGGGGTGGCGCTGCAGCTCCACATAGAGCCTGCCCGGAAAGGCCGCCGCCAGCCTGCGCGCCAGCGCCTCCGCCGCGCCCTCCTGCCGTTCGGCCAGGTGCCGCGCCACAGGCCCGGCCGGGCCCCCGGTCAGGCAGATGAGCCCCTCGGAATGGGCCTCCAGCTCTTCGGGGGTGACATGGGGCACGGTGTTGCGGCGCGCCAGATAGAGGCAGGAATTCAGCTTCAGCAGATTGCCATAGCCCGCTTCGGATTGCGCCAGAAGCAGCAGCGGCGCCAGCGGCAGGCGTGTCTCTCCGGGCTGCAGGCGGCTGTCATAGGCCAGATCGATCTGGCAGCCGTGGATGGGCTGGATGCCCGCTGCGGCCATCTTCTCGGAAAACTCCAGAGCCGCGAACATGTTGTTGGTGTCGGTGACGGCGACGGCGGGCATTCCATGCTCGCGGCAAAGGTCCGGCAGCGCGCGCAGCGGCACCGCCCCCTCGAGCAGCGAATATTCCGTGTGCAGGCGCAGATGGATGAATCGGGGGGTCATGCAGGGCCTTGTCTGGCTGGGTGCTTCGCAGGTCACTCTGGGGCAACAGGGTATCCGCCCGCCGCGCGGGGGGGAAGCACCCCTGCCCGCAAAAGCGGCAGCAGAAGCGGGCGGGCAGGCCGCGCGCCGCGGCGCGACGGCGCGGAGAACGCGAGGCCCTTGCATTGCGGCTCCGTCCCAGCTTTTCTGTAGCCAGCCGGTCAGACCGGGGCCGCCCTCTACGCCGCATCGAGGGCGGATCGGCCCCCTTGCGCATGGGCGCGACAGGTATCGCGGCGGATGACATCATGGGCATACGGTTTCTTCTCAACGGGAAACCAAGGGACGTGGTCACCAGCCCCACCACGACCCTTCTGGACTGGCTGCGCGAGGAGGCGGGCCTTTGCGGCACCAAGGAGGGCTGCAACGAGGGCGATTGCGGGGCCTGCACGATCATGGTCAGCCGCCCCGGCCCCGACGGTCGGATGGAGCATCGTGCGCTCAACGCCTGCATCCTGTTCATGCCGCAGCTTCAGGGAGCAGCGGTGCGCACGGTCGAGGGCATCGCGGGGCCCGATGGCACGCTGCACCCGGTGCAGGAGGCGATGATCGCCCATCACGCAAGCCAGTGCGGCTTTTGCACGCCGGGATTCGTGGTCTCGATGGCGGTGGCCCATGCCAATGGGGTGCGCGCCGATGACGACACCCTCGCCGGCAACCTGTGCCGCTGCACGGGCTATGCGCCGATCATCCGCGCAGCCGAGGCCGCAGCCGGAGCCCCGGTCCCGGAGTGGATGACGGTGGATGCCGGGGCCCTGACCACCCCGGGCGGCGGCGGCAAGCCAGTCGCGGGTGCCTTCCTGCCCGGCTCCGAGGACGAACTGGCCGCATGGTATGCCGGGAACCCGGGCGCCACGCTGGTCGCGGGCGCCACCGATGTGGGCCTGTGGGTAACCAAGCAGCTCCGTCGGATCGGTCCGCTCGCCTTTGTCGCCGGGGCCGCCGACATGCGCTACATCCGCATCGAAGGCGGCGAGGTTCATGTGGGCGCGGCCAGCACGCTGAGCGACCTGCACGCCTTCATGGCCGGGCAGCATCCCGATTTCGCGGAACTGATCCGCCGCTATGGCTCGGTTCAGGTACGCAACGCGGCCACGATCGGGGGCAATATCGCCAACGGCTCTCCGATCGGGGACGGACCGCCCGCCCTGATCGCGCTGGGGGCCACGCTGCACCTGCGCCACGGCGACCGCCGGCGCAGCCTGCCGCTGGAGGATTTCTTTCTCGACTACGGCGTGCAGGACCGCGCGCCCGGGGAACTGGTGACGGGGCTGTCCTTTCCGCTCCAGCCCGACAGGCTGCGCTGCTACAAGCTGTCAAAGCGCTTCGATCAGGACATCTCGGCTGTCTGCGGGGCCTTCAACCTGGAGATCGAGGGGGATGAGGTGACAGAGGCGCGCATCGCCTTTGGCGGCATGGCCGCGACCCCGCGCCGGGCCGTCGCCACAGAGGCAGCCCTGCGCGGGGCGCCCTGGTCCGACGAGACGATCCGCCGCGCCCAGGCCGCGCTGGAGGAGGACTTCGCCCCCATCTCCGACATGCGCGCCTCGGCCGCCTATCGGCGGGAGGCAGCGCGGGGCATGCTGACCCGGCTTTATGCCGAGACACGGCTGGGCACCGGCTTTACCCGCATCCTCGAGGTGCAGCCATGAACGCACCCGAGAGACCCGCCTCCGCCCGCCCGGCAGGCGACACCCGCCCGCTGCACAAGGCCCTGCCCCACGATGCGGCCCCGCTGCATGTCACCGGGGCGGCGCGCTATGTCGACGACATTCCCACGCCCGCAGGCACGCTGCATCTGGCGTTCGGCCTGTCCACCATCGCGCGGGGCGATATCGCCCGGATGGACCTCGCCCCCGTCCTCTCGGCCCCCGGGGTGGTGGATGTGCTGACAGCGCTCGACCTGCCTGCAGCCAACGATGTCTCGCCCGCCGCCCATGACGAGCCGCTGCTTTCGGACGGGCGCGTCCATTATCATGGACAGGCGCTGTTTCTGGTGATCGCCGACAGCCACCTTGCGGCCCGCCGCGCGGCCCGCCTTGCCGGTATCGCCTATGACGAGGCCCCGCCGGTCCTGACCATCGACGAGGCGCTGGCCGCTGGTGCCTTCATCGAAGAGCCAAGGGAATGGACAAAGGGCGATGCCGACGACGCCATCGCCGCGGCCCCGCGCCGGGTGCAGGGCCGGATCGAGATCGGCGGGCAGGAGCATTTCTACCTCGAGGGGCAGGCCGCGCTGGCCCTGCCGCAGGAGGGGGGCGACATGCATGTCATCTCCTCCACCCAGCATCCGACCGAGATCCAGCACAAGGTGGCCGAGGCGCTGGGCCTGCCGATGGCCGCAGTGCGCGTCGAGGTGCGCCGCATGGGCGGGGGCTTCGGCGGCAAGGAAAGCCAGGGCAACGCGCTGGCGGTGGCCTGCGCGGTGGCGGCCCGGGCCACGGGACGGCCCTGCAAGATGCGCTATGATCGCGACGACGACATGGTGATCACCGGCAAGCGGCACGATTTCCGCATCGACTACCGCGCGGGCTTTGATGCCGAAGGCCGCATCCTTGGCGTGATCTTCGAGCAATTCGCCCGCTGCGGCTGGTCGCAGGACCTCTCGCCCGCCATCGCCGACCGCGCGATGCTGCATGCCGACAACGCCTATGACCTGCCCGCCGCGCGGATCGTCTCGCACCGGCTGCGCACCAACACAGCCAGTGCCACCGCCTTTCGTGGCTTTGGCGGGCCCCAGGGCATACTGGGCATGGAGCGGGTGATCGACCATATCGCCGCCGATCTGGGACGAGACCCGCTGAAGGTACGCCAGCGCAATTACTACCCCAACCATACGGCGCCCAGACGTGGCCTTACCCCCTATCACATGGAGGTGCAGGACAGCGTCATCGACGAGATTACCGAGGAACTGGCCGAAAGCGCGCGCTATGCCGAACGCCGCGCCGCGATTGCCGCATGGAACGCGCAGAACCCGATCCTCAAGCGCGGCATCGCCCTGACACCGGTCAAGTTCGGCATTTCCTTCACGCTGAGCCACCTCAACCAGGCCGGGGCGCTGGTGCATGTCTATCAGGACGGTTCGATCCACCTCAATCACGGCGGCACCGAGATGGGACAGGGCCTGTTCCTGAAGGTGGCGCAGGTGGCCGCCGATGTGTTCGGCCAGCCGCTGGAGGCGGTGAAGATCACCGCCACCGACACCGCCAAGGTGCCCAATACCTCGGCGACGGCGGCCTCGTCGGGGTCGGATCTCAACGGCATGGCGGCCCATGCGGCCTGCGTTGCCATCCGCGACCGGCTTGTCGGCTTTCTGGCGCAGGAGCACCAGTGCGACCCCTCCGCGATCCGGTTCCGCGACGGGCGGGTGGCGGTGGACGGGCAGGATCTGTCTTTCCCCGAGGTGATCGACCGCGCCTATCGGGCGCGGATATCGCTCTCTGCCACCGGATTCTATCGCACCCCCGATCTGGAATGGGACCGGCTGCGCGGACATGGGCGGCCGTTCTACTACTTTGCCTATGGCGCGGCGGTTTCGGAGGTCGTGATCGACACGCTGACCGGGGAGAACCGCATCCTGCGGGCCGATCTGCTGCACGACGTCGGCCGGTCGCTCAACCCGGCGCTGGACATCGGCCAGCTCGAGGGGGGCTTTGTTCAGGGGGCGGGCTGGCTGACCACCGAGGAACTGGTCTGGGACGGGGCCGGGCGGCTGCGCACGCATGCCCCCTCCACCTACAAGATCCCCGCCTGCGGCGACCGGCCCGGCGTGTTCAACGTTGCCCTGTGGAAAAAGGGCCGCGCGCGGGCGCGGACGATCCACCGCTCCAAGGCCGTCGGAGAGCCGCCGCTGATGCTGGGCATCTCGGTCTTTCTGGCGCTGTCACAGGCGGTGGCGGCCTGCGGCGACGGCACGCGCTATCCCGCGCTCGATGCGCCCGCCACGCCCGAGCGGGTGCTTTGGGCGGTGCGGCGGATGCGGGAGGGACGGGCATGAGCCTCGATGCGGCAGCGCTGGAGCGGGCAGTGGAGCGGCACGGAAGGGTTGCGCGCGTACTTGTCGCCGCTGCCGCAGGCTCTGCCCCCCGGGAGGCGGGCGCGTCGATGCTGGTCCATGCCGAGGGCCAGGAGGGAACGATCGGCGGCGGCGCGCTGGAATGGGAGGCTGCGGCCCGCGCGCGCGCCTGTCTTGCAGGCAGCAGGGCCGCGCCGCGCATCGACCGCTTGCCGCTGGGCCCGGCGCTGGGCCAGTGCTGCGGCGGTTCGGTCGTTCTGGCAACCGAGATCTGGGATGCAGACGCGCTCTCCCGGCTGGACCGGGACAGGGGCGTTTTCCTGCGCGCTGCCAGCACGGATGCAGGCGAGGTGCCTCTGCGCCTGCGATCCCTTGCGGCCCGGGCGCGGGACCGGGGCGCGCAGATTGCCCTGACGCTGGAGGGGGGCTGGCTGGCAGAGCCGCTCGTTACACCGCAGGAGGCACTCTGGGTCTGGGGGGCCGGTCATGTCGGGCGCGCCATCGCGACGGTCTGCGCACCGCTGCCCGGTCTTGATGTCACGCTGGTCGACACCGCACCCGAACGGTTGCCCGACCCGATGCCCGAGGGCGTCACCCCGCTTGTCGCGGCCCGGCCGGTGGCTGTGGTGGGCCGGGCCCCCGATGCCGCCCATCACCTTGTGCTGACCTATTCCCACACGCTCGACCTCGATTTGTGCCACGCGCTCCTGTCGCGGCCCTTCGGCTCTCTCGGTCTGATCGGGTCGGCGACGAAATGGGCCCGGTTCTCGAAACGGCTGCGGGCACTGGGCCATCCGCCGGAGCGCATCGCCCGCATCCGCTGCCCCATCGGAGAGCGTGGCCTTGGCAAGCATCCCCAGGCCATCGCGATCGGCGTGGCGCGGGAGCTGATGCTGCGCCCACGCGCCGCGCTGCGCGACAGCCCGACCGGGGGCGACAGGGAAGAAGCGTCCTGATAGCGTCGACGCGATTCTCCGGGAGGGCCTTCGTGACCATCTTGCCCCACGTGCTGCTTGCCGCCTCGCTGTCCGTGCTCGGCGCCTTCGCGGCGGGGTCTCTGGGCGCGCAGGCGCATATCCCCGGGGCGGCGCCGGTGGTGGTGTCCGCCCTTGTCGGGGCCATGCTCGGGCTGGGTCTCGGGATCCTCGGTGCCCTCGGCATGAGCCTGCATCGCCGCCGCCTTGTGCTCGCGCTGACAGGGCCGCTGTCGGTGGCCGTCATCGGATGGGGGGGCTGGTCCGTCATCGAGATGCAGCGCCCCTCGACCGATCCCGAGCTTGCCTATCTGGGATTGCCCGACTTTCACATCACGTTGTCTCAGGCGGCCGGCCTCGATCCCGATGTCGCCGCAGTGGAGATCGACACCGACGACAGGCTGTGGACCACCCGGCTCAGCGACGGGCGCATATGCCGTGGCGTCCTGCGCGCCTCGGTCCAGGACCGGCTGGGCACCGCAATGGCCGCGGCCCTGCCCCTGCCCGAGCAGGTCGTGGACATATGCGGTCCCGCCTCGGGCGGTGAGGGTGTCCGCCTTGACTGGCGGAAGGCGTCGGGCGAGGACGAGATCGAGACCGGAAGCGCCATCGTGAGCGCCGCCTGCCGCCAGGCGCATCCCGCGCTCGACGGGCTGGCGCGCACGATCACCCTTGCGCCGTCCCTGGCCGTCAGCCGCTCGATCTGCTTTCAGCCGGTCCCGGTCCGGGCGAATGGCTTGGACAGCCATGGCGGCGAAGGCTAGGGTGACGCGCTTGCAACGACGATCCGAGGCCTGCCCGACATGACCCACCGCCCCCTGATCGCACCCGACGGCTCTGCGCCCTCCCGCTTCTGCTTTGGCACGATGCAGTTCGGCGGCGCGGCGGATGCCCGCGAGAGCCGGGCCATGTATGACGCCGCCCGGGCCGCCGGGATCAACTTCTTCGACACGGCATATCTCTATACGGGTGGAGAATCCGAGCGGCTTCTCGGTCAGTTCGCGGCCTCCGAGCGCGAGAAGCTGATCATCGCCACCAAATGCGCCCACCCCGGCCCCGCCACCGCAGAGGTGATCACCCGGGAATTCGATGAAAGCCGCAGGCGGCTGGGGATGGACCATGTGGATATCCTCTATATCCACAAATGGTGCGAGCAGACGCCCCTTCAGGACAGCCTGCGCGCATTGGCCCGGCTGGTCGATGATGGGGCAATCGGCCATGTCGGGCTGTCCAACTTCGCCGCCTGGCAGGTGATGAAGGCCGCGGGCATCGCCGCCGACATGGGGCTGAGCATCACGATCCTGCAGCCCATGTACAACCTCCTCAAGCGTCAGGCCGAGGTGGAGATCCTGCCCATGGCCATGGCCGAGGGGATGCTGGTCGCGCCCTATTCGCCACTGGCGGGCGGTATGCTGACCGGCAAGTACCAGCGTGGAGAAGAGGGGCGATTTACCACCAACGCCCAGTATCGCGCCCGCTATGCACCCGCCTGGATGGAGGATGGCACCCGGGCCTTCGTGGCCCTGGCCCGCGAGATCGGCGTAAGCCCCGCGACGCTGGCCGTGGCCTGGGTGGCCCATCACCCCGGCATCAGCGCGCCCATCATCTCGGCCCGCTCGGCCGAACAGCTGCGCCCCTCGCTTCTGGCGCTGGATGTGGCGCTGCCGGACGATCTTCACGCCCGGATCAGCGATCTGGTGCCGCGACCCGCCCCCGCCACCGACCGGCTGGAGGAACTGGCGGGCTGATCCTCAGCCGATGCGGCCCGCAGGCCCCTCGCCGACCTGAGCGCGGTGCATCATCACGTGATCCAGCAGGACACAGGCCAGCATCGCCTCGCCCACCGGCACGGCGCGAATGCCGACGCAAGGATCGTGACGGCCCCGTGTCACGATCTCCACCGGCGCGCCCGTCTCGTCGATGGTGGCGCGGGGCGTCAGGATCGACGAGGTCGGCTTGACCGCAAAGCGTGCGACGATGTCCTGCCCCGTTGAAATGCCGCCCAGAATGCCACCCGCATGGTTGGAGGCGAAAACCGGGCCATCCGGGCCCATCTCGATCTCGTCGGCGTTCTCGGTGCCGCTCAGGGCGGCGGCGGCCATGCCCTCGCCGATCTCCACCCCCTTGACCGCGTTGATCGACATGAGGGCCGCGGCGATATCGGCATCGAGCTTGCCATAGATCGGCGCGCCAAGGCCCGGGGGGGCGCCGCGTGCGACAAGCTCGATCGTCGCCCCGACCGAATTGCCTGCCTTGCGGATGGCGTCCAGATGAACCGCCCATTCCGAGGCCGCGACCGGGTCGGGTGTCCAGAAGGGGTTGCGCGCGATCTCCTCCATGTCGAACCGCGCCCGCGACGCCTCGTGCGGACCCATCCGCAGCATGTAGCCCACGATCTTCAGTGCCGGACAGAGCTGCGCCAGCGCCACACGCGCCACCCCCCCCGCAGCGACGCGGGCGGCTGTCTCCCGGGCACTGGAGCGCCCGCCCCCGCGCGGATCGCGCAGCCCGTATTTGAGGTGATAGGCGATGTCGGCATGGCCCGGGCGAAAGCGGGTCGCGATGTCGCCATAATCCTTTGAGCGCTGGTCGGTATTGCGGATCGCAAGCTGGATCGGCGTGCCCGTGGTCCGCCCCTCATGGGTGCCCGAGAGGATCTCCACCGCATCCGCCTCCCGGCGCTGGGTGGTGTGGCGATTCTGCCCGGGGCGGCGGCGATCCAGCCATGGCTGGATATCCGCCTCGGTCAGCGGCAGGCCCGGCGGGCAGCCGTCAACGGTGGCACCCAGTGCGGGCCCGTGGCTTTCGCCCCAGGTGGTGACTCGGAAAAGACGACCGAAGGTGTTGAACGACATGGGGCACATGCTCCTGACAGCGTCGGTCTAGCGCCGGGCATCGCCTCTGCCAAGGGGCGGAGAGCGGGGGGCCGTCCGCCGCGCGGGATGAGCGGCGCATGCGGACAGCGGGTCAGCCGCAAAACAAGCGGGGCGCACCCGACCGGGCACGCCCCGCATTTGTCGGGCCGGCATGGATCAGGCGAGATCCTTGCGCTTTACCGGAGCCCAGAGCTGCTTGTTCGAGAGATAGAGCAGGACGGCCAGAAGCGTCAGCATGCCGACGCCGATGAAGCCCGCGCGCTTGCGCTCCATCATCTTGGGTTCGGCCGACCACATCAGGAACGCGGCGACATCGAGGGCCATCTGCTCTTCGGTGGCGGCGGTGCCGTCCTCGTAGAACACCAGATCCTCGAACAGGACCGGGCCCATCGAGATCCAGCCACCCGGGAAGGCGGTGTTCTCGTAGAGCACCGTTCCGGCCTGGAAATCGTCCACGCCGGTATATCCCAGCAGCAGGCTGGCGATATATTCCGGCCCCCCGATCCCGCGCAGGAACTGGTTGATACCTGTCCCGAAGGGCCCCTCGAAACCCGCGCGCGCCTTGGCCATCAGGCTGAGGTCCGGTGCACCGGCTGCGTCATTGGCGGGGAAATGATCCGGCGGGGTGGCCGCGCGCCAGTCGTCGATCTCGGGATCGAAGATCTCCCATTCGGCGGCAAAGGCGCGCATCTGCTGTTCGGTCAGGTTCAGCCCGCCGGGGTCGGCCAGGTTGCGGAACGCGACATATTGCAGGCCGTGGCAGGCCGCGCAGGCCTGGGTATAGACCTGAAGGCCACGCTGCAGCTGGGCCGGATCGTAGCGGCCAAAGGGCCCCTCGAACGAGAAGGCGAAATCGGTCACCTCTCCGGCCTTGCCGGCGGCCATGGCACCGCTGGTGCCAAGGCCGAGGCCGAATGCCGCGACGGCGGCGAGCGTCAGGGTTCTGAGCATGGTCTCTGTCTCCTTCACTCGGCCGGGGTGGCGGCAGGCGCACCCGTTCCACCGCCCTCCTTGGGAGGATACATCGCGTCGAAATCCTCCTCGATCGTGGCGGGTGGCGTCAGCGGTTTCTCCAGCACGCCCAGAAGCGGCAGGATCACCAGAAAGTAGGCGAACCAATAGGCCGAACCGATCAGGGCGATGGTGGTGTAGATGCCCTCGGCCGGCATGGCGCCCACCCAGGTCAGCACCACGAAGTTCACCACGAACAGCCAGAACCACCACTTGAACATGGGCCGATAGCGACCGGACCGCACCGAAGAGGTATCGAGCCAGGGCACCAGCGCCATCACCGCGATGGCGCCGAACATGGCCAGCACGCCAAAGAAGGTCGCGTCGACGATGCCGCCCGTGATGAAGGACGTGAACTGCACGATCCACACATCCCCGGTGAAGGCGCGCAGGATCGCGTAGAACGGCAGGAAATACCATTCGGGCACGATATGCGACGGCGTCACGAGGGCGTCGGCCTCGATGTAGTTGTCGGGATGGCCCAGGTAGTTCGGCATGAAGCCCACGACCGCCCAGAAGATCGCAAGGATCACGGCCAGCGCGAAGAGGTCCTTGATCACGAAATAGGGCCAGAACGGCAGCGTATCCTTCTCGGCCTCGGCCTTGGAGGTGCGCCGCACCTCGACACCGGTGGGGTTGTTGTTGCCCGTGGTGTGGAAGGCCCAGATATGCACGATGACCAGACCCAGGATCACGAAGGGCAGCAGGTAGTGCAGCGAGAAGAAGCGGTTCAGCGTGGCATTGTCCACGGCCGGGCCGCCCAGCAGCCACATCTCGATCGACGGGCCGATGCCGGGGATCGCCCCGAACAGGCCGGTGATCACCGTGGCACCCCAGAACGACATCTGGCCCCAGGGCAGCACGTAGCCCATGAAGGCGGTCGCCATCATCAGCAGGTAGATGAGCATGCCGATGATCCACGTCACCTCGCGCGGCGCCTTGTAGGA
>JAFIEC010000362.1 GCA_020832725.1 Paracoccaceae bacterium
GCCCCGATCCGCGCGGCGGCGTCATCCTCTCCCATGTCGTCGGGGCCCAGCCTTGCCGCGATCACCTCGGCGACACCTGCGGCCTGCAGTGCCGCGATGTCGGCTTTCCCCAGAACCCGCCCCTTGCGCAGACGCCCCCCCGGCAGCGCCATCGAATGGGCGAGGATGGCCCCCTCGGCCTCGGACAGGGCAAGCGCGCCGAAATGCATCAGCGGCCCCGGACCACGGCCACGATCTGCGCAAGGATCGAGACCGCAATCTCGGCCGGGCTGGCCGCCCCGATGGGCAGGCCCACGGGCGCATGGATGCGCGCCAGCGCCGCGTCGTCGAGGCCTGCCGCACGCAGCCTCTCCAGCCGCCGGGCATGGGTGCGGGTAGAGCCGAGACAGCCCAGATAGGCCACCGGCGCGGCAAGCGCGGCCATGATCGCGGGGTCGTCCAGCTTGGGGTCGTGGGTGAGGGTGACGATCGCGCTGCGCGCATCGAGGCCAAGCCCCGCAAGCGCCTCGTCGGGCCAGTCGTGGATCAGCCGCTCTCCGGGAAAGCGGTCGGGGCTGGCAAAGGCCTCGCGCGGGTCCACCACCACGGGATCAAGCCCCATGAGGCGGGCCATGGCCACCAGCGGCTGGGCGATATGCACGGCCCCCACCACGACAAGACGCAGGGGTGCCGCGTGCACCCCCACGAATTGTGCGCCATCGAAACCCGACCGGCCCGCGCGCAGCCGCTCGTCCAGGCCTGCGTCCTGTCCATGTGCGACCAGCCGACGCGCCCAGCTTTCGGTATCGGTGAGCAGCGCAACGCTGCGCCGCTCTGCCCTCGCCGCGACAAGATCGGCGATCAGCGTCGTCGCCGGCCCCTGCCCCCGGCCCAGCGGCTCCACCATCACCCGGATCGTGCCCCCGCAGGCAAGGCCCACGGCAAAGGCCTCCTCGTCGGTCACTCCGAACTCCAGGATACGGCAGCGCCCGTCCTCCAGCGCGACCAGCGCCTCCTCGACCACCGCGCCCTCGACGCAGCCGCCCGAGACCGAGCCCGCGATCTCGCCCCGGCCCGAGACGGCAAGCTGCGCGCCCACGGGGCGAGGGGCGCTGCCCCAGGTCTGGACCACAGTGGCAAGCGCCGCACCCCGCCCGTCCCGTGCCCAGGCGAGGGCGGTTTCGGGGATGGCGTCATGGGCGGCGGCTGTTTCGGTCTGGCGCATGTCGGGCCCTCCTGGGGGATGATATCGCGCCCGATCCGCCCGGGGGCAAGCCCTGCCCCGCACGGCCCCGTGCCGACCCGTCCGTAATCCGGTTCGGTGATGATCAGCCAGCCCGGTTTGCGGGTGATGATGGCGGGGTTCGTGCCCCGGCAATCGTCGTTGCCATGCCACCGCCCCGAAGGATCGTTGTCCAGCAGGATCGCGCCCCTCCTGCGGCCCGCTTATCCCGCGCGGGCGGCGTCTTCCTCCGGGTCTTCCTCGGGTTCGGGCGGTGCCTCTGCCATCCGGGCCAGCACCGGCCGCCCTTCGATATCAAGTGTGAAGAAGGCATCAGCGGGCGGGCCCGAATCCAGAAAAGCGTCGGGGATCACCTCTGGCCCGGCCAGGAACACCGCCGAGCCGAAATGAGTGTGCAGCCGCGACAGCCGCTCCATGCGCCGGGATGTCAGCTCCCCGTAGAAGACCGCCTGATCTGGCCGGGCCTTCAACTCCACGATCTTGGCGCGATGCGCGGCCACGCAGGCCTGATGCTGGGCGGCGATTTCGGGGTCCGCCATCAGCCTGTCCCATTCGGCCCGCAGTTCGGGCAGCATGCGCTGGATCGAACGATCCTCCTCGGCGTTGTTGTTCATGCGGAACCAGTAGTTCATGCCCTGGTCGCGATCGACGTGATTGACCCTGCCGCGGTCGCGCTTGACCAGGAACGACTCGGCCGAGCGCACGGCGTAATGGTTCAGCGTCACAAGGTCATAGCCATAGGTGGTGGTGGTGGAGCGCCAGCCGTTGCGCAGCATCTCGCGCGGCATCCGGCGGCCCGAACCGTTGACCCATCGGATCGAATCCCACAAGTCGGGCCTGAGCCCCTTGGGCCGGTGCACGCCCAGCTTCTTGTAGATGCCGATGTTGCGGAACAGCGTCTTGAAGCCCCAGGCCTGATGGGGCTTGCGCACGAATTCGGGGGCGCATCGGGTGAATTGCTCCAGCAGGAACCGATCCTCGTAGAGATGCACATCCGAATTGCCGAACAGCCGCCAGGTGACCGAGATCATGTTGGCCTCGCCCACCGCGCGATAGAGGTCGGCCAGATGCCCGCGGCCCGCATGGATGGCCAGGAACTCGTCCACATCCATGCAGATGACCCAGCCGGCATTCGCGATCAGCGGCTCCGCCTCGGCGGCCTGAAGGGCCGCATGCTGGGGCTTGAGCTCGGTCTGGCGAAACGGGTTCTCGCGGTGCTGCACAAGGCCCTTGCGCTGCAAGAGGTCCAGCAGCGTATCGGTGCCGTCGGTGCAGTCGTTGGTATAGACAAGGAAATCGTCCACCCCGATGGCGCGGTGATAGGCCAGCCATTCGAGGATGAACGGCCCCTCGTTCTTCATCGTGGTGACGATCGCGGTGCGACCGGCCTCGATCGCGGGCTCTGCCGGGTCGGCATGGGGCACCGAGCGCGGGGCGCGCACCGGCTTGTGGCCGAACGGCCCTTCGGCCAGCGACAGAAGCGCATCGCTCTCCACCAGGCTTGTCTTGGGCACCAGCTCCGACACCGCCCGGCCCGGGTGGCGCAGGGCCATGCAGCGCCAGAAGAGCCGCGTGAGGGCCGGATCTCCGGCCACGCCCCCGATACGGGTGAAGCGCCATGTGCATGCGGGATCGAGGCGCAGGGGGGCCACACACCAGCGCCGGTTGCCGCCCGGATTGTCGAACTGGTGGCAGATATGATCGCCCACATGGGCGGGCCGGTCGGGCCGCACCCGCCATGGATAGGCCCGCCTGCCCGCCAGCGGGACGACACCCCCGGGGGCCTCCTGCACCAGGTCGAACAGGCGCGGTCCATCGGCGGGGGCAAGGATGTCCGAGGCATCCAGCGACACCACCGCCCGGGCCCGCGCCAGCCAGCGCCAGCGCAGGACCTCGAAGATGGCGCCCTGACCCAGGGGCGCGCGCACCGGGTCGGGGGGCGGTATCTCCATCCGGTCCTTGCCGGGCGCATCGGGGGCGTTGAAGGGATGCGCCTCGTCGGCAAGGTCGGTCCGGCCCAGCGGGTGGGGAGAGGCAACCAGCACCACCCGCACCAGCCCCCGTGCACCCGACAGCGCCCGCGTCAGGGCGCGGGCCACCGGCTCCAGCGCGTCGACGCCGGTCGCGCGCGTCATCACCAGTGCCGCCTGCAGCCCGTGCCATTCCGCGTGATGACGCAACACCTCGCCCATCGCCTCGGGCGTTTCGTGATTGGCCAGCAACAGCGCCGAATCCAGCCCCTCGAACAGCGGCCATTCCGGATCGCCGGGAAAGACCTGCGCCGCTTCCCCGTCCCGCAACCTCAGGGTGATCGGCCCCTCCGGCCCGGCCCGGCCCGCCAGCACCAGCCCGCCCGAGACCTGCTGCAGCGCGGGCCTGTCGCCCTCCGCAGCCGGGGCCAGCGCGCCGGGCGGCGTGCCCGCGGCCAGGGTCACGCGAAAGGCGCGCCCCCCCTCTTCGGGCCAGGCCACGGCATCCAGCAGGCCCATGCCACCCAGGCTTCCGCCCGAAAGGCTGCGCAGCACGATCTCGGGGCTGTCCTCACGCCTGGGCACGGGCGGCCTCCTGCCTCAGCGCGAAGAGGCGGCGCAGGTCGGCCTCGGGCGGGGTCACACTGTCGCGTGCCAGCAGCAGGCGCCCATAGAGGCGCCATTCCTCCTCATTGGCCATCAGCCGGCGAAAGGCCGCCCCATGGGCCGCGACTGCCGCGGCATGGGCCTCGGCCACGCCCGGCAGCGCCACCAGCCGCGCCCGCTCGGCCGCGCGGGCGGCAGCATGGCGGGCAATGCTGGTATCCTCGACGGCGTTGAGGTTGCGCTCGATCCAGTAGGCGGCATCCACGGGCTTGCCGCGCCGGTTGGGCAGGCCGCGCGCGCGCTTGATCATGAAGCTCTCGGCAGAGCGCAGGGCGTAATGGTTCAGCTGCACCAGATCATGGGCCGGGGGCAGGCCCCACAGGTTGATCCGCCCCCGACGGGCAGCGACCCGCCCATCCAGGACCCGGCCCGAGCCATCCGCCCAGGCGGTGCCCTCCGCCAGCCGTGGCCGATGCACGCCCAGCCGCTCCAGATGCGGCCCCGTCGCCACCAGCGTCTTGAAGAAGGACGCGGCCACCGGATAGCGGCAGGGCAGCGGCGCCGCCCGGACAAAGAGATCAGGCACCGGCGCATCCGCGAAATCCGCACGCCCCCCCGCCCCGAACAGCCGCCACGGCAGCACGATGGCCCGGGTGCCGGACGGGCAGGCCGCCACAAGGCCGGGCAGGTCATCGACAGGCGGGCGCAGGTTCACGAACTCGTCGCAATCGATCCCCAGCAGCCAATCGGCCGCCTGCGTCTCGGGATGGTGGAAGGCCGCCTCGAGGGCCTGCCATTGCGGCGATGCGTCAGGCGCGACCGTCTGGGGCACATGAACCACCCCCGCAGGTTCCAGCGCCTCCAGCACTGCGTCGGTGCCGTCCGTGCAATCGTTGGTGAACACCAGGAACCGCCCCACCCCAAGCGCGCGGTGATGCGCCACCCAATCAAGGACAAAGGGCCCTTCGTCCCGCATGCAGGTGATTGCAAGCAGACGCATCAGGCCAGCCGCTCCAATGCCCGGGCGATCTGGCGATTGCCGCCATGGGCCTCGGCAAAACGGCCCACACGATGCGCCAGCCCGGGCCTGCCACGTGCCACGGCCCGCTCGAACAATTCGCGCTGATAGCGGGGAAAGGTCTTGCGCGCGCGCAGCAGACGGTAGAATTCCGCCTCGGTCAGGCTGCCGGACAGCGCGCCCAGAACGATGGGCTTCAGCACCCCCATCTGCAGCAGCGACGAGCCCAGCCTGTGGCCAAGCAACGGTGCCCGCATGTGATGCACGTTGGGTGCCTCGAACCGCGCGGCATGGCCCGCATCCAGCTTCTCGTAGGGATCATAGATCAGGTTGATCCGCCGCGCCGCGCCCGATACCAGCGCGGCATCGCCATATTTGCCCGAGAAATCGGCATCCCACACCACCTTGTAGCGGGTTTCCCAGGGGACCACCGACTTGTCTACCGTGGATTGCGGGCTGATCGCCACCACGTCCGCTCCCGGTGCAGCACCGGAAAAGGCACAGGCCGCATAGCCACCCATCGAGGCTCCGTAAAAGACCACCCGCTCGAACCGGTCAAAGAAGCCCTCGGCGGCCAGCCGGTCGAATTCGTCCGACACCCAGGGGTCGCGATACCAGGTCCACCCTCCCGCCATGGCCGCCAGCATCGAGAAACCCTGCTCCTCGATCAGCCGATAGCCCCAGGGCCGGCGGTCCTCGCGGTTGTTCATGGCGATGTCGAGATTGTCGAAGGTCACCACAAGCACCGGGCCGCGCCGGATATGCAGGAAGGAATGGCGCGTCCCCTCCCGATAGAACCCCTCGCGACCGGCCAGCCCGCGGGCGATGGCGGGCCAGCCGCCCGTGGCAAGGGCCGCCGCCGGTTCGGGGGCGCGCGGTGTAAAGCGGATGCGGGCCACCTCCACCCCCTGATCCTCGCGGCGCGACAGGGTCTCCAGTTCGCCATGCCCGCGCAGAAACGGATAGCCCCCCTGCCCCTTGCGCAGATCGAGAAACAGGCGGGTTTCGGAATGCAGCATCCTCTCCAGCACCGGGGCGAAATGCTTGATCTTCAGCGTGTCGCCATAGGCGTTCAGGCTGAAGATCGCATCGGCGGGGCGCAGCTCCTCGGGGCGGCGCAGCACCCGCACCCTGTCAGGGGGCACCCCCAGCGCGGCAAGACGCTCGCGCGCGGCGGCGATGCCGGGGCTTTCGTCCTGCGGAAAGCGTCCGCGCCGGTCCATATCGACAAGCCACAGGTCGCAATCGTGCCGGGCGTGCAATTGCGACAGCAGGACAGGCGCCGTGCCGCCCACATCGGCCACCCTCTCGATCGGGCCGGGGCCGACGGCCTCCAGCAGGGCCGCATCGAACTTGCGCGCCCCGCGCCCCGTGATCGGGGCCGCCGCCATGTCGATGCCATGGGCCTCGGCGATCTTGTGCAGATAGGAGCCTTCGGGGGCCAGCCCCTCGTGCCGCAGACCCAGCTCGCGCTTGTTCGACGCCCACAGATGCAGCGCGGTGGTGTTCGCGGTCAGCTGCGCCTCCACCACATGGGCCGGGCGCAGGAACTGCAGCCGCTTGGGAAAGACCACGGGGTAAAAGGCATCGATGGGCTGCGCCCGCCCCTCCAGCCCGTGGGCATGGACGAAATGCGTCAGCGCCAGCGGCCCCCACACGCCCCACGGCATCTGGCTGACATGCACGGGCCGGCCCGCCTCCCGCTCCTCGGCAAATCTGCGGCGCAGCGCCTTGCCCAGAAACGGCGGGATCGGCGTGCGGTCCTCCATGAAGGCAAGCATGTCGGCCAGGATGGCACTTTCGGCGGGCAGGCCGAGAACCGCATTGTTGACCCGCCCGGGCAGCTCGTAGCCGAAGACATGGCCGTCGTCGTAATCGAGGGGGCGGTGGCAATAGACATCGGTGTCCACCCAGATCATGCCCGGGCATTTCGCCAGCATCAGCACGCGAAACCAGTCCGCGAACAGCGCAAAGCTGTCCTTCTTCTCGTATTTGATGAAGTCGTCGGTATCGACGATCTCGCGGCCCGAGCGGCGGATCACGCCTGCCGGCACGTTGGGGATGTCCTCGTAGGAAAAGAGGGTGATCTTCTGGCCGCGGTCCACGAAGGACTTGAGGCAAAGCTGTTCCATCCAGCTCAGCGCGCCACCAATCCAGAGTGTGCCGACTTCCCGCTCTCGTGCCATGTGCCCGTCCTGCCGGAGCCCCGTTGCCCGAGGCGTGTTGGCGATACCCTATCAGAGCCCGGAGACCTAGGCCACCAGCAGGCATCACAGGGCCGGCGCAGGGGGATGATGGGAACGGTGGTAGCGGAGGAGGGACTTGAACCCCCGACACGCGGATTATGATTCCGCTGCTCTAACCAACTGAGCTACTCCGCCACTGGGCCGGGTGATTACGGTCTCGGCCCCGAGGCGTCAAGAGGGCGCGACAGGCCCAGAAGGCGGGCGGTGACGGCCGGGCTCGCGATCTCCCGGCCCAGGGCCCGCGCGCCCTTGGCGGCCTCGGCCACGAGGGCTGCGGTGGAGGGGGCGAGGGTGCCATCCGCAAGGTGCAGGTTGTTCTCGAACCCCACCCGGGCATGGCCCCCTTCGGACAGGGCTGCGCGGATGCATGCCCCCTCGGCCGGGCCGAAGGCGCACAGGAACCATGTCTCCTGCGGCGGCGGGGCCAGGAAGGGTGCCAGTTCGGCGGGATCCGCGCGCTGCCCCTCGGCATAGCGGCCCAGCACGAAGAGCACGCAATCGGCCACCGCCGCAGGGATCACGCCCGCAGCCCGGGCCGCGCGGAACCGTGCGAGATCGGCGGCATCATAGAGGATATGCTGCACATGAAGGCCCGCCTCGGCCGACAGGGCAAAGCTGCGGGCGGCAAGGGCCGGGTTGCTCCCCTCGGGCCAGATCTCGCGCAGGGCGATGCTCAGCATAGGCGGGCGCAGCGTCTCGATCAGGGCGGCCTGCGCCTCGGGCCCATAGCGGCCTGCGGCCTCGGTGGTGACCTGCACCAGCAGATCAGGCACCGCGCGGGCGCATTCGGCCAACAACTCCGCATAAAGGCCCGCGTCGAGAACATGCGCCCCCGTCGCATCGCGCACATGGGCATGCAGCAACGCCGCCCCCGCCGCCCGGCAGGCGCGGGCCTCGGCCACGATCTCGGGAATCGTGCCGGGCAGCGCAGGATGGTCGGCCTTGCCACGGCGGGCCCCGTTGGGCGCGGCCATCAGGATTGCGGGCGCGGTCATTCCCCGGCCCCTCTGGCAGCCCCGTGGGCCACAGCATGGCCGGGCAGGTCGGGCAGCCCCCAGTCGGCGGCATCGCCCGCGACCCCGCGCGCCCGGTTCCACGACGCCCATTCGGCGCGAAGGGCCGCGCGCTCGATCTCCAGCACCTCGGCAATCGCGCGCACCTTGGCCGTGCCGGGCTCGCGCAGGTGGCGCAGGAAGATGTGCGAATGAAAGATCGAGGGCAGCGCGTCCAGCGGCTCCCAGGCGTCCAGCTCGGTGACGCGGCGCAGGTTGAACTCGGGCGGCAGCACATAGAAGCGCAGATCCGACGCCCACAGCAGATCCTTCAGCGTCACCTGATCGCGCCCGCCCCCGCTGGCGGCATAAGCTGTGCGCCATGCCTCGAGGAAGGCCAGCATCGCGGGGCTGCGGCGGTAGAACATCACCCCCGAATTATGCTGTGGAAAGGCATAGGGCGTTTCTTCCCGCCAACCCTCGCGGATCAGCGGCATGGTGCGGCGCACGTCATGGGCAAGCGCCAGATCGAACCGCTCCAGCAGGGCAAAGCTGTCGGTGATGTCGCGCACAACGCGAGTGTCGCTGTCAAGAAAGAGGGTGCGCGGAAACCTTGTGCGCGGCAGGCAATCGAGCTTGGAGCGCAGATGCGGCCGCTCGATCAAGTGCACGCGGTCGAACAGGCCCGCCTCCGTCGCCGGACCGGGCAGATCGGTGAACAGGTCCACCGCAAGGCCCGGACAGGCCGCACGCAGACTTGCCGCAGCATCGAGCGTGAGATCGAGGTACTCCGCCCCGGTGGCGACATAGATCGCGCCCTCGCGCGGTGCGTCGGTCTGCATCTGCCCTCCGGTGGCGGCCCGCCCCGGGCCTAGCCCGGCGGGGGGGCCGGGGCAAGGGGGGACCATGGCGCGCCGCGATGCTTGCGGCAACCGCGAGCGCTAAACTTGACACGACGACGCCGAACTGCCTAAGGAACGTCTGATCAACGCGTTCGGCTGCGCCGAGACGGCGGTGTGAGCGCCGTTTCGGGTGGCTGGCAGCGTTCTGAGGGCGGATTCCGCCGCTTCAGACGCGCCAGAATGGCGGCCCAGCCGCTTCCGGACAGACT